>DAOVEQ010000116.1 GCA_030668905.1 Thermococci archaeon | reverse complement strand
CTAAAACACCTATCACGAAAATATTTCTTAGTTTATCGTTTATTTTACTTATCAAAGGCGTAGCAAAAGCTGCGAGTAAAGGTATGCCTATTATGAGTGCAGGTAAATGTTCATTTATCATCCTCTCAGCCTCCTTACTTTAGAAGCATCCGCTGTTTTATAGTGTTTGTAAATCAAGATCGCAAAGGAGAGAATCAATGCTGTGGTAGCCAATCCAATGACAATACTTGTCAGCGTTAATGCCTGTGGCGTTGGTAAAACCATCTCTTCTTTTCCAGCCATTGTATAGATCGGAGCTATTGAATCGGATTTATATCCGAGAGTTATCAAAAACAGATTTACTCCACATTGTACTAGGTTAAGACCTATTACTATCTTTATCAGGTTTCTCTTGAAAATGAGTGTATAAAGTCCTAGGATTATAAGCACGGCACACGCTACGAAAGGTAGATTTCCTATCATTTTTCATCACCCTTTTTTATACCATATGCCATCAGAAGTATGATGCTGCCCAGACCTGCCAGAACTTTTAAGCCGACAGCCCAGCTCATGAGAGGCAGAACACCCGCGGTATTCAGATCTCCCGGGTTTATACCGATCACCGTTGGATTTCCGAAGAGAGTTCCGGAGTTAGCTAAAAAATTGTAGAAGAATGTAGTTCCTATTCCCAGGAACGCGACTCCAATAAAAGCAAGACCACCAATACTCTCCAAAATAGAAAGATTACTCTTTTTTATCCAATCTTTAGCGGTATCGTAACCGTAGGCTATTAAAACTAAGGCAATTCCAGAGGCAACTACAGCTCCACCTTGAAATCCTCCTCCAGGTGTCAAATGCCCATGCATTATGATGTAAAATCCAAAAATAAGAATGGAGCTGTATAAAATATTTGTTATAGTTCTGACTATCTTGGACATCATTTTCTCAGCCTCCTGAAAAGCAGAGAGACGCCCACTACTGCCGTGAACAGTACAGTGGCTTCTCCAAGTGTGTCAAATCCTCTGTAATCAAATACTATAGATGTAACAACATTGTTTGTAGATGTTTCTTCCTGAGCATTTTCAATGAAGTATCTGTCCATGTCTTCTTCTGCAGGGGATCCAAAGCTGTGCATTTCGATTGCAGATAATAAAAAAAATCCCGAAACTACCAACAATGCTGCAAGTGCTACGTATTTTTTCATATTTCCTCCTCCCTTACAGTGCCTTTAATAGCGAGTATAAATATAGCTGTTGTCAGAGCTGCGCCTATCCCCGCTTCTGCTATCGCGACGTCTGGAGCCTGCAGTATGTAGAACTCCAAGGACAACAAAAGACTTGTAGCAGCCAAGGATATAACAGCAGCCAGAAGATCCTTGAAACTTACAGCCATTATCGCTGTAACTATTATTATCAACAGAACTACTATCTGGATTATCTCTTCAATCACTGAGATCACCTTTTTCCTTAAGTTTGTCAACTACAGCTCTCTTTGGATATACCCCACTTCTGTGAGCAGCCCTTGCAATCGCATGGGCACCCGTAGGATTGGTAATTACAAGAGCAAGGAGTGCAATAAAAGCATGAATAGCTAAAACTCCATAAGAAGCAGAGTCTACGTGCCAGTGATAAAACCCATATGTTATGACGCCAAGAGATGTGAATATGGACCCGAATGTCGTGCATTTTGTGGATGCATGGAGTCTTGTATACACGTCTGGAAACCTTATCAATCCAAAAGATCCCAGTCCATTAAAAAAGACTCCTACGGCCAAAAAGATATAGATTACTGTGTCTATCATTCGAGATCACCTTCTAAATACTTGGCTATATATAGAGTCCCTACAAAGGATAACAGCGCATAAACAATTGCAACATCTATGTATATCACCTCATCATATGCAGCTCCAAGAATGATCATTACAGCAATGACCAATGTATTTATTGTGTCCAGCCCGACAACTCTGTCAGGCGCTGTCGGTCCAAGAACGATCCTGATCACTCCAAATATCATAAAAATCAACAAAAAAATAGCCACTATAAAAAAAGTTTCTATCATTCGGCAATCCTCCTTATCCATTTTGGGAATCCATTACAGATCTCCTCTATTTCAGGCTCTTTGTGTTTTACATTAATCCAGTGTATATACAGATCGTTTGTTTTTTCGTCTATTTCTACACTCAATGTTCCAGGAGTGAGTGTTATAGAGTTTCCGAGCATCGTTATTCCAAAATCTGTTTTTAGGTTTGGAGATATTTTTACAATCCCCGGGTTGATTCTGCCTGTGATAACTCTGTAAGCTACATCTATATTTGCTTTTGCCATTGCAAATAGAAATGGTCCGAGATATGCGATGAAGTAGAGCCATCTTACAGGGTCTAACATTCTGTAATCTTCGTTCTTGAACAAAAGCTTTCTCCCAAATATTCCCGCGACAATAGAGAGAAAAACACCAGCAATTATCTCTGCACTGCTCCAAAGAAGGATGTTACCGGTTCCAACGGTCAAGATCAGATATAAAACGAATGCCGCCACAGCTGTTATCAACGCCGATTTCATTCATATTCCTCCTTTATTAGCTTTTTATCAAAAGATTAAAAGATGCATATTTAAAGCTTTCGATTTGTTTTGAAATAGTATAACCAAAGTTTTCATTTTCTAACTTCGTACTGTTTCCCCTTTATAAATTTCTGAGAATAGAAAAAGCAGAGAGCACCGATGAATATTCCAAACCAGTATGAAAGTAATCTGTCTAATAATGTAACAGAGGCTGAGATCGCAGTCGAAATACCAAAAATAGAGAATATTAGGATCATTATTCCTTCTGTTGTTCCCAATCCTCCTGGAAGTAAAGGTACCGCACTTACCAGTATTGCAAGTATAGTGACAATTATAGGTACTATGAGATTTACATTATATCCAACAGCTATGAACATGAAATAAACTCTAAAGAATGAACAAAACAACATAATAAACGATATTATCATAGCTTTTGCCATTGCTTCTCTATTCTTACCTATTCTCAACATTGTAGAGTTAAAGGCTATAAGCTTTTCGTCAACTAAATGTGAATATTCTTTTGCTTTTGGAAAAAATCTGCCAACAAAATTTATTGTTCCTAAAATTAATCTTTCAGCCGTTTTTAAATTTACACATATATAAACTGTCATTACTAGAAGGAATATAGAAAAAAGTAATGCAAAAACTAGAACGTACTCTATCCATGTAGGCACATCCCTGAAAAAAAATAAGTAGAGGATAGAAAATAGGGAAAGAAAAACGTACGGGAAACTATCGAATACTCTATCCGCTGTTATAGTCGCAAAAGCCTTTTCAGATTTTATATTATCCATCCTGCTCAGAACGTAGGCTCTTAGAGGCTCCCCGCCAGTTTTTGCAGCGGGAGTTATGTTGTTAAACAGAACGCCTATAAAAAGAGAGAGATAAAGGTTTTTAATAGATATTTTCTCTTTTGCAGCCTCTAAAATAATTTTCCATCTGTATCCCCAGAGTCCGAAAAGAAAAAGTTCTATAAATATTCCTAATAATAAAAAAGGTAACTTAATATTTTTTAAAACTTCCAATGTCTCTTGGATTCCTACGTATTTTAGAATAAATAGGATTATGAGGATACCTATTGCAAATAATCCTATTATCCTAAGTTTCTTTTTTTCCATAAATCTCCTTAAATACAGTAACATTTATATTTATCGCCAACATATTGAAATTAACTGTACTTTAAAAGGTGAAGCCTCTGTATAGAGTAGACGAAAAATTGAATTATGATAGGTTTAATCTCAAAACAAATCCATTTTCGAAGCTGTCCAGCGAAGGCATAAAAAATATTGATGAGATCCATGTATTTCAGGATGTAGATTCAAAAATTACGGAGCTGCTCTCTGAGGTAATAAACAAAAAATCTTCTGTGGCTTTTGCTCTGGTAGGTGATCTTGGCTCTGGTAAAACCCAGAGACTGAAAGGGCTACACAGACTTATGGAAAAAGCTGGATTTT
>DAOVEQ010000136.1 GCA_030668905.1 Thermococci archaeon | reverse complement strand
TAGAGTTTAAGGGAATAGAAGATCATCTAACATACGATCATGGAACTCTGGCGAGGATACCTATAAAACCAAACTCGGATTTTAAAGAGACAAAACCCACTCCAAAAGAGTATAACAAATTATATTCTCTAGATCCTCCTCTGGTAATTACAGAAATTATGTACAATCCCAAAAAACCACAACTTGATAAATATTATGAATGGATAGAGGTTTACAATCGCAGCGATCTTCCTTATGATCCAGAAAATCTGTATTTTGAGAATAAAAAGATAAATGGTGACCCGATACCGCCGGGAGAGTATGCTGTGATAGCAGATCATGATACACATCTTTTTGACGAAGTAGAGATAAAAAACAAGCTTAAACTGGATGGAAATCTCTCTTTATCAAATTCCGGGGACTATGTTGCCATCATGGAGGGAGATATAATTTTAGATGACATGACCTATCATAAGAATGCATCTAAAGAAGGATTTTCCTTAGAGAAAATAAATGGAGTCTGGAGAAAGGGTAGATTTGGAGGAACTCCAGGATATGCAATAGAAATAGAAGAACCTATGGAATATTATGATACGATACTTTGTATATTTAGGAACAACGATGAACTGGAAAAAGAGATTGCTGAAAAAATTGCAGAGCTGGAGAATACTTCACTTTCTAATTCTGAGGAGTTTCTCTCTATAAAAAATGAATTTGAGAGTTTTAAAGGAGGATTTATAATAAAAAACAGATTTTTAAAGGATTTAGATAGAAGATTAGATTCTTTAAAAATTTACGAAAAGAATATTCTCTTCCTGGAAAATAAGGACCAGTACTATAAAATGAATGAATCTTTGAAACAGAGTTTAAATGAGAAGGATATAGGAACATATTCCTCTACCGATTTTCCAGATTTGGAAAAGTATGGCATTGTTTTTGTTACAAATCCTGAAAATAACTTTGAAGATGAAGAAATTCAAAAATTGGAAAAATACATGGAAGATGGAGGAATACTGGTACTCTGCGGCACATATTATACTTACCTGAATACAGATCTGAACAGAATATCTGAAAAATACGGCACAACTTTCGTTAAATCCAGTTTAAGAGACGATGAGAGCAACAGTGGAAAAAACTATTATGTTATAGTAAAAGAGTTTCCAGATTTGCCCCTTTACGAAAATATAGAAGAACTAAATATCTCTGGAGGTGCTCTTTTGCATGAGGATTGTACTGTTGTTTTAAAAGGAAATGAGACTACGTATGCGGCAACAGAGAATAATGTAATCGAAAATTTTGCAATAATTATATTAAAAAAAGTAGGAGAAGGATATTTGATCTGCTCAGGATCATCGCAGATGTTCACGACAGGCATAAAGTATGGAGACAATCTGAAGTTCACGATCGATCTTATAGAGTATTTACTGGGTCTGTGATCATATACTCCTTTTGAAGCATATGAAAAAATTTGAAATTATGCATTTTTTGAGGAATAGAGTTCGTATACATTAGTTTCACAGAGAAGTAAAACAGAAAAGTTTTTAAAGAGGGGACTACATGTAGTAGATTAATGTGTTATGAAACTCTATATGTTGTGGTAGAATGAAGTGTCCTTACTGCTCCTATGGAGAAACAAAAGTCATAGATAGCAGAGAAAGTGAAAATGGAAGCTTTGTTAGAAGAAGAAGGGAATGCATAAAATGTAGTAAAAGATTCACAACATACGAGAGAATAGAGAGGAGTTTTGTTGTGATAAAAAAGGACACGAGAAGAGAATCTTACCGCAGGGACAAGTTAGCTCTGGGTATAGAGAAGGCTTGCGAAAAAAGACCTATCTCACAGGAGATAATAGAAAAAATGTTAGACGAAGTAGAAAATGAACTTCAAAATCTTGGGAAAAATGAAATAGAAAGTAAGATTATTGGTGATATTGTAACAGAAAAGTTAAAAACTCTCGATCATGTGGCATATATACGATTTGCTTCAGTATATAAACAATTTGAAGATTTAAGTTCATTTGAGGAAGAATTAAAAAAATTGAAGGATGAATAAAATGGTAAAAATAAAAAAAGTTAGGAAGAGAGATGGAAGGATAGTAGATTTTGATCAGGAGAGGGTAACAAATGCTATCTTTAAGGCTGCTCAGGCTGTTGGTGGAAAGAATAGAAAACTCTCCAAAAAGTTGTCCGACAAGGTAGTGCGTATTTTAGAGGAGAAATATCCAGATAAAACACCGTACGTAGAGGAAGTACAGGATGTTGTAGAAAAGGTATTGACAGAAAATGGTCATTACAGAACGGCAAAAGCTTATATTCTATACAGGGAACAGCACAAAAAGATTAGAGAAACAAGAAAGATTATAATGGACATTGAAGAAACAATGAATGGGTATTTAAAACAGTCAGATTGGCGTGTTAATGAAAACAGCAATATAGCTTACTCCTTTTCAGGATTGTTAATGCACGCTGGAGGGAGCGTTATAGCAAACTACACACTGCACAATGTATATCCTCCCGAGATCGCAATGGCTCATAAAGATGGTGCTTTTCACATACATGATCTTTCCATGGGCATAACGGGATATTGTGCGGGATGGAGCATAAGACAGTTACTTTTGGAAGGGTTCAATGGAGTACCTGGAAAGATAGAGAGTGCTCCGGCAAAACATTTGGATACAGCTCTGGGGCAGATGATAAATTTTCTAGGAACATTACAAAATGAATGGGCAGGTGCGATGGCATTTTCTTCTTTCGATACGTATCTTGCTCCTTACGTTAGAAAAGACAATTTAAGTTATAAGGAAGTAAAACAGAGGATTCAGCAGTTTGTGTTTAACTTAAACGTAGCTTCAAGATGGGGAGGTCAGACACCCTTCACAAACCTTACCCTTGACTGGACAGTTCCAGAAGATCTTGCAACAGAACCCGCTCTTCACGGTGGAAAGTTTCTGGAGGAAACGTACGAGGATTACCAGGAAGAGATGGATATAATAAACAAAGCTTTTATGAAGGTAATGTATGAAGGGGACAGTAAAGGAAGAGTATTCACATTTCCCATACCAACTTACAACATAACTCACGATTTTGACTGGAACTCAGAAAACGCTGATCTTCTCTTTGAAATGACCGCAAAATATGGTCTCCCCTATTTCCAGAACTTTATAAACAGTGATCTCAAGCCGGGTGATGTAAGGGCGATGTGCTGCAGACTTCAGATGAATGTCAAAGAACTGAGAAACAAAACAGGGGGATTGTTTGGTGCCGGTGAATCGACGGGAAGTGTAGGGGTAGTTACCTTAAATCTCCCAAGAATTGGATATTTAGCAGAGGATGAAGATGAATTTTTCACAAAGCTGGGGAGTTTGATGGATTTGGCCAAAAACTCTTTGAAAATAAAAAGAAAATTTGTCTCTGTAAATATAAACCAGGGTTTGTTACCGTATACAAAAAGATATCTCGGAAATCTCGATCATCATTTCTCAACCATAGGACTACTCGGAATGAATGAAGCTTTGCTTAACTTTATGGGCGTCAACATAGCATCAAGAGAGGGAAGAAGTTTTGCTCTGAGAA
>DAOVEQ010000056.1 GCA_030668905.1 Thermococci archaeon | reverse complement strand
GCTGCCAGGGGGGAAAGGGAGTTCGATATAAAGTTTTTGGTCTACAAAGATCTGAGAGAAAGAGGGCTCATAGTAAAAACAGGATTTAAATACGGCACTCATTTCAGAGTCTATAGGGGGAGCATAGAGGAGCATGCTGATTATCTTATTCACGTTATAGACGAAAAAGAGAATTTCAGAAGTTATGAGATCATCAGAACTGCAAGAATGGCCAATACTGTGAATAAGAAGATGATTTTAGCGTTTGTAGATATGGAAAATGATATTACGTATATAGAAGTGAAAAGAACAAGGTTATGAATGGAAAAAGATTTAAATCTTCGCCACAAATAGAGATTATGATACTATATCAGTGCAGAATAGAAGTTCTTCCAGATCTCGTGAAAACCGTTTTTTCAGAGCTTGAGAAAGTTAAAGGAGTATCGAGAGTGGAGAAAATGATTGTGGAAGTGAGTTACCAGAATCCAAACATAGATTACTTTGTTGAATTAAAAGTGACAGATGAAAATGAACTTCAAAGCTCTATTAAAGCTGTGAAAGGGATCGGAGGCATCGCATTAATAGAACCGTTACTACATATACATATAGACAAACTTCCCTGCAGGGGAGACGGTAAAAAATGTATAAAGAGCTTGTGCCCGCATTATACAGCTTATGATACCTGCGATTTAAAGATAAAGGTGCAGTGATGAGATGTAAATGTGGAAAATTAGATTTAAGCTATGACATTGAAAATAAGATATTCTACTGTAAAAACTGTAAATCGAGAGTGGATATAGATTCAGAAAAGCTGATAAATGCTGCAATGTATGTTGTACAGAAAGAGACTGTTAACAGCATAAATAACTCCAATTTAAGCGAGTTGAATAAAATAAAATCTTCTTTAGAAGATTTTGACAATCAAATAAAAGAAAAGGTACAGCATAAACTTAGTAATGATGCAATAAAAATTTTAACAAAATTAAAAACTAAACAGCAGTTGAATGAAACTGAGATAGACGTATTAAGATATTTTTTAGTTGGAGACGCGGAATACTATGTCAAGGAAGATGTCTCGGAGATAATTCACAGTATAAAGAAAACACTGGAAGGCATAAAATATTATTCCAAGAGAGAAGACGTTCTATCATTGTCAAAATTAAGGGCATTTTTAAAAGATTTGAAAAATAACCTCGGTATAGTAGCAACATATCTGGAAGCCAGAGAGAGAATAGAAAATTTTGATAAAAACATGGATAATATAGATGCCAATAGAGCAACGCTTATCTACGTTCTCGAACAAAAGCTAAAACCTTAAAACTTTTTTTCTTCTCCGAATATCTGCCCCTGAAATTTGTAAACTTTTGTATCCGGATCAAGCCACGAGTCCATGGGAAGCCCTGCTTTCATACACGTATTTGCAAGGAACTCTTCTTCATCCCAGTTCCATTCTGTAGGTACCTGTGGGAGCAGCAACCCCGAGAAAAAACCTTTTTCAACTATCAATCCATCCCTTCCTACCTCTATATTTTTTGGATAGTCCTTTGGATCAGATTTTATAAGTTCCGGGGGTGTTAAAATCGTGATCTCTACGGTAATTTTTTCCATCTCCTTTAGATTAATAGGAGGAAATCTTGGGTCTCTCACAGCGGCACTGATAGAAACGTCCAAAAGAGCTTCTATGAGGGGCAAAACAGGTCTTGGATATCCAATACATCCTCTCAATTTTTCATTCTTTTTTAAAGTTACAAAAACCCCCATTTTCTCCTTGTATTTTTCTTTTACTTCTTTCAATTCAATTTTCTTTCCAGAAGATAAATAATTTTCAATATTTTTTCTTGCTATTCTAACAAGTTCTTCCCCTTCTTCAAGATCGAACATGCTCTTTCTATGTTTTACGATATTTATATTTTTGGTATAATTGAACCTCACAACTTATTTATAACTGTTTCGATATTAAAGTTCATGGATTATACACTCGGGCCTATCGATATCCTGATGAATTTAGTAGTTACTAAGGAGATCGATCCGTGGAACATTGATATAGTAGACCTCACGAAAAAATATCTCCTGAAGATAGAAGAAGCGAGAAGAATAGACATGAGGGTCTCTGGAAAAACTATCCTCGTGGCTGCTATTCTAATAAGAATGCAGTCAGAGACGATCCTTGCAAAGAAAAAAGAGAAAAAAGAAGAGGGAATCGAAGAGGATATAGAATTAGTACCCGTGCTTCCTCCTTTAAGAAGAGAGTCAAGAGAGATAACTCTCCCGGCACTTTTAGAAGCTTTACTCGAAGCATTGGAAGATTATGAAAAGAAAAAAGGCAAAAAGCCAAAAATTGTAAAAAAAGAAATAAAACAGATAATTAAAATAGATATATACAAAAAAGATCTCGAAAAATATATTGAAAAACTTTATATTTTAATAAAAGAGTCCGTAGATAAAGAAGGGATCATAAGATTTGAGAATCTGATCTTTGACAGAACTCCTTTAGAGATAGCGAGAACATTTTTATACCTTTTATTTCTACAGCAGCAGAGTAAGATAGAGCTGATCCAGGAGGAATTTTTCGGGCCTATATATATAAAACCTATAGGTGGGTAAATGAAAGAAAAAGTAGAAGCAGTCCTATTCGTATTTGGAGAGCCTTTAAGCATAAAAAAAATAGCTTCGATACTTAACGTGAGAAGATCGGAGGTAGAAGAAGCTTTAAACATACTTTCAAACGAGTATTCTGAAAAAGAAACAGCTATTGAGATAATAAATACAGTTGAAGACGAGTACGTAATGCAGTTAAAACCTCAGTACTCTGAATTAATAAAGTACGTTCCCAGAAAAACTCCGAAATCGTTGTTAAAAACACTGTCATTGATAGCATTAAAACAGCCGGTAAAACAGATAGATGTCGTAAGAATAAGAGGAAATCATGCTTATTTGCATATAAAGAAACTTGAAGAACAGAGACTGATAGAAAAAAAACCAAAAGAGAGAACATACATTTTAAGAACTACAAAGAAGTTTGCAGAGTATTATGGACTTAAAACTGATTCTATTGAGGAAATAAAAAAGTTCATAAAGGAAAAAATAGATGAAGGATTCTAAAGAGATGTTTTAATGATACCTGAAGGATGCAAAATATGTGAGAGAGGAGGAAAACTCGTGCTTTTTGTCACCGGATTGTGTGCGAACACCTGTTATTACTGTCCTCTGTCTGAAAAAAGAAGGAATAAAGACGTTATTTACGCCAATGAAAGAGAAGTTTTCAGCGATTACGATGTGATTGAGGAAGCGCATCTCATGGATGCCGAAGGCACAGGAATTACTGGCGGAGACCCTATCCTTAAGATAGAAAGGACGATCCATTATGCATCTATTTTGAAAAACGAGTTTCATGATCATCACATACATCTTTACACATCTGGCACCCTCTGCACAGATGAAATCTTTGAAAAACTGGAAAACTGTATCGACGAGATAAGATTTCATCCCCAAAAAGAGTGGAGTGTGATAGAAAAAGCCTTGAAATATGATTTTGATGTCGGTGCAGAGATTCCGACAATAGAGAAAGGTTACATAGAAAAATTTGTAAAATATTTAGACGATATAGGTGCAAAGTTTCTAAATCTGAATGAGTTAGAATACTCCGAGACAAACATTGAAGAGCTCAGAAAAAGAGGTTTTAAATTCAAAGAAGATTCAGCAGTCGTGGGGAGTGAGGAGATAGCATTAGAGATCGTTGAAAAATATAAAGATTTAGATCTAATGATTCACTACTGTTCTTCTTCTTTTAAAGACTCGGTACAGTTAAGAGAAAGACTGAAGAGAAGGGCAAAAAATGTAAAGAAATCTTATGAAGAGATAGAAGACTGCCTTATTGTCAGGGGAGTCATAGACTGTTTTGAAAATATTGATTCTGTATATGATTTCATTTTAGAAAACGTAGAGATATCGGAAGAAATGATGGAAAAAGATTACCTCCAGAATAAAATATATATCCATTGGTTTGCGCTATCAGAGATAGTAGAATTACTTAAAAAAAGGCAGATAAAAGCCGGAATAGTAAAGGAGCATCCTACCTATGAAAGAAAAAGGATGGAGTACATACCTCTGGTGTGATCATGTTAATATTATTGAGTCTTGTGATAATCCTCATTAATAGAATGATCCCCATATCTTCAGTAAATTTCTGGGCGTTGAAGCTTGGTTTTTTTTATCTTTTTATTCCCATTTTGCTTTTATGCTTTTTTAAAAAGAAACCAAAAAATTACGGTTTGAATTTCAAGAACTATAAAAAATCTTTGCTTTATTTCTTTTTTATTCTTATAATATCTCTTCCAATAATGATTTACGGCTCAAATCTTGAAGAATTTAAAAATTATTATCCTTTATTTTATTCGGATTCTATTTTTTCCTTTGCAAAAAATGAGATATTTATATGTGTAATAATGTTGTCAACAGAGTTCTTTTTCAGAGGATTTTTGATGTTCGAACTCAGGAAAAAAATAGGGTGGTATGCTATAATAGTTCAAACTATTCCTTACGGAATCTTGCACATAGGAAAACCCCCTCTAGAAGTGTATTACTCTTTTGTAGCAGGAATTGTTTTAGGATACGTGGATTATAAGACAGAATCAATACTCCCAAGCTTTTTAAGCCATTACATTCCTTCCATCATTTTTGATATTTTATGCCTCTAACTGCTTTTTTATCTCCGACTCAAAGATATCAAGAAACTCGTTTAATTTATTCTTTGGTATATACGCTCCACATGCAGGGGCATGTCCTCCCCCCTCTCCTTCCACGTCTTCAGCCGCTTTTATTACAGCTTTTGCCAAGTTCACACCTTTTAAGACGAGGACTTTTGAACATCTTACAGAGATCTTTAATGAATCTTCAGAGTTTGCGATCCCCACCAGTGGTTTATACGGATCTGCATTCGTACCCAGGAGCATTCCTGTAATCGTGCCCACTATATTCTCACTGATCGGTGCTTCAAAACACTGGATGCACTCTCTCTGTGTTATTTCATTCACCTGTTCGATGCTTTTTGCAATTAAGGTTCTGTGCTTTTTCAAAATACCCATAAGAACATCGTAATAGACTCCCCTGTTTCCTTTTGCAATTTCAAGCCCTATTTCAGCTTCGTCATTTCTCCCTGCAGCGTTTAAACACGTAGAGTACTCGCTGGCATCTCTTAAAGGTGTCCCCTTTTCTTCGTTCAAAAGAGTGTACGTTTCACCGATCACCAGCTTTGGAAGAAACTTTACAAGCTCTTTTGGAACTGAAGATGCAGACTTTGAGATTATCTCAGTGGCTAACTTTTGTTTCTCTTCAAAGCTGAGATCAGAAAGAGTTCTCCATTTATCGTTTTCTTTTAGAGGAATATCAAGTCTTTGAAGTAAAGCTATTGAAGAAGACTCGTTACCTGTAATTCCTGGTACAAAAGGGTCTGAGAAATACTGCAGTGCTTTGTATACGGGTCTTGTCTCCCTTCCGTACAAAAGTAAGTTTGTATCTACCTTTAATCTCTTTTTTTTAATACCTTCTTCTAGAATTACTCTATTCAGTCCTTCCAATCTTCCCCAGTAGTTCTGCATGTCACCTACAGCTCCTACTACAGCAAGATCTACAAGATCAAAGTTTCCAAAATTCCGTGAAAATAAATAGCTCAATCCGGCTCCACTTATCTCTTTCCCGCCGTCAATGCCAAAAAGATTGGGATTTATA
Source organism: Thermococci archaeon (assembly GCA_030668905.1). Lineage (GTDB taxonomy): Archaea > Methanobacteriota_B > Thermococci > Methanofastidiosales > B48-G16 > B48-G16. The sequence goes on along the minus strand of DAOVEQ010000056.1, from coordinate 1,312 downwards.
TGATATAGACATTTTCCTTGTGGAATGTGATGATCTATGATTATGTAGTCCTATTTCACTGCCCCCTTTAGACGAGGAAGCTGCCCCGATCCGAGGTCTGTAAAAATAGTTAATTCCGAACTATCTATAGCATCTAAAATCTTGTTCAGCTTTACAATACTAACTTCATGCTCCATGCCTTCTCTGCATAGTGTTTTCGAGATAATTCCTGCAGAACTTATTCCATCTGCATCTAAATGTGATATTATTTTTATTTTATCATTTTTATGTTTTTTCAATAACTCTATCGCTTTGGAAATCTCGTTTGTTAAACTCATGCTTTGATCACCGTTTTCGCTGCTTTTCTCAGTCTGTTCATAACTGCTAAGCCTAATCCTTTTGTAGAAAATCCCTCGGATATGATCAGGTCTACTCCTTCATTATCAAAATCGCGCAAGATCTTGAAAAGATTTACTGCTACAGTTCTCATATCTTTTCTGCTTCCTATTATCCTGACGTTATTTCTATAAAATTCTTTTGTCTCTTCGGTTGCGATTATCCCTATCTTTTTTCCTCTATTTTCTCCACAGATATCCTGGATTTTTTTTATCATGTTCTCTATCTTTCCTTCCACGAGAATTAAATCAGCCTTCGGAGCATAATGTCTGTACTTCATTCCCGGGGATGCAGGTTTTTCATTGAACTTGATCGTCACCTTTGCAGCGGGATGAATCTTTATATCTATAAACTCTTTCAGCATCTCGTACGTAACTCCTCCAGGTCTCAGAAGAAGAGGGGGACAGACAGTGAGATCTATAACGGTAGATTCCACACCTATATTCGTCTTTCCTCCATCAATTATACACTCTATCTTCCCACAGATGTCATGAATCACGTGTTCTGCCATAGTAGGCGATGGTCTTCCTGATGTATTTGCAGAGGGTGCAGCTATAGGGCACTGTGAGTATTTTATTAAATTCAGAGCTATTTTATTCTTCGGCATTCTTATTGCAGTAGTTTTCAATCCTGCAGTTACAACATCTGGTACGATCTTCCTTTTTTTAAATATCATTGTCAGAGGGCCTGGCCAGAAAGTCTCTGCCAGCATAATAGCCTCTTCAGGAACTTTTTCAGCTAATTTGTAGATCCATTCTTTGTCCGCTATATGATTTATTAGAGGATTATCAGCAGGCCTGTTTTTTACCTTAAATATCTTGAGAACAGCTTCACTATTTAACGAATTCGCACCGAGACCGTACACGGTCTCGGTGGGAAACGCCACCAATCCCCCCTTTTTGATAATATTTGCTGCTATCTTAATTTTTTTTATATC
>DAOVEQ010000212.1 GCA_030668905.1 Thermococci archaeon | reverse complement strand
GGAAAACATTTGAAAGGCATTGATCTATGGAGCTTGAGGATAGGAAAATATAGAGTTTTGTTTGAGATCAATAAAGAAAAGGAAGAAGTTTTCATAGTTACGATAGGGCACAGAAAAGATGTTTATCATAAATTAAAGGAGAAATAAGATCCCGAGGAAATAATTTCCGTACTGCACAACAAAGCAGGTAACAGAAAAATTATTATACTCTAAATTTAATCTCTTTCATGTTGTTGAACGAGATTGTGGATTATCTTGACGAGTTTTTAGATATTAAAAATATACAGGATTCCTGCAAAAATGGGCTTGAGGTTGAAGGAAAAGACGAGATAAAGAAAATAGGGTTTAGTGTAGATGCATGTTTGGAAAGTTTTCAAAAAGCTGTTTCAGCTAAATGCGATCTTCTGATAGTGCATCACGGCATGTTCTGGGGTGATATTGAGTATGTCACGGATATAACTTATGAAAGAGTTAAACATCTTATAAAAAATGATATAGCCCTATATGCCGCGCATCTGCCGTTAGACGTACACCCCGAAGTTGGAAACAATGTCCAATTAGCGAAGCTGCTCAATCTTGAGATTCAAAATACATTTTGCAAATACAGGAATATAGATGTCGGCATAATATGTAAAAATGATACTGATTTTGACGATCTTGTAAAAAGGATCCAAAAGCATTTCCCTGTAAAATATATGAAATTCAACAATCTCTCAAAAAAAGTAGGGATCATTACAGGTTCCGGGGGATTGGGAATAAAAGAGGCAGTAGACAAAAGATGTGATACGTTCATAACGGGCGAGATGAGATATATTGATTATCATCCGATCAAAGAGTATGAGATAAATATTATCTACGGAGGTCATTACGCTACAGAAGTGTGGGGACTGAAGGCTTTGATGGATGATATACAGAAGAAATTTAATATAAATTGTGAATTCCTGGATTTAAAGGAGATACAATGGAAAACATAGAAATAGCAAAAATATTCTATGAAATATCTGAAATATTAAGATTTCAGGGAGAAGATTTTAAAAGCAGGGCTTACTTTATGGCTGCAAGAAAACTTGAAAAAATTAAGAATTTAAGAGAGTATTATGAAAAAAATGAACTTGAAAAAATCCCGGGAATAGGAAAAAATCTCGCTAAGAAGATAGTAGAATATTTTGAAACTGGAAAAATCTCCCATCTTGAAAAAATAAAAAAAGAGCTTCCCGAGGGTATGGATCGACTCCTTACCATACCGGGAATAGGTCCTAAAACTGCCTTATTTCTTTACAAAGAACTCAACATAAGATCTTTAAGCGATCTGGAAAAATCTATAAAAAATCATGAAATAATGAAGATTAAAGGCGAAAAACTGGAAAAGAACTTAGA
>DAOVEQ010000019.1 GCA_030668905.1 Thermococci archaeon | reverse complement strand
TATGAAGCGACAAGAAGGATAAGGAAAGTTCCAGAGCTGAAAAATATTCCCATTATTGCAGTCACAGCATACGCTCTGGTAGGTGATAGAGAAAAGACATTAAAAGCTGGATGTACGGATTATATCGAAAAACCAATTAATCCCGAAAGTTTTATTAATATTGTCAATAAATATATTTAAAGGTAATAAAATGAAAATATTAGTTGTGGATGACAATGAAACAGATCTTTATATGTTAGAAACGTTACTTAAAGGTAACGGTTATCATGTTATAACTGCAACAAACGGCGTGGAGGCCCTTGAAAAGGCACGGCAAGAAAAACCTGACATGATCATTTCTGATATTTTAATGCCAAAGATGGACGGCTTCCAGCTTTGTAGAGAGCTGAAAAAGGATGAAGAGCTGAAAGATATACCTGTTTTGTTCTACAGTGCCACATACACCAATGAAGGGTCACGAAAGCTTGCTTTGGGCATTGGTGCAGTAGACTACATCATAAAGCCTATGGAACCCGACGAGTTTATCAAGATTGTAAAGAAAGTGTTAGATGAGTACGGGAAGGGCGAGCTTAAACCGACCGAAAAGCCTTTGGAGGAGAAGGTGTACATGAAGCTCTACAATGAGCGGCTGATACAAAAGCTTGAGAAAAAGATGCTTGATCTTGAGAAATCCGAGAAATACATCAGGCACTTGAACGGTGTCCTCAGAGCTATCGGAAGTGTCAATCAGTTGATCGTAAGAGAGAATGACAGAGACGTTCTTCTACAGAAAGCCTGTGATATCCTGATAGAAGCACGAGGGTACAGCGCTACATGGCTGGGTTTCTTGAAGGACAACAAAAACTTTGCCACCGTTGCGGGTTCTGGTCTTAGGGAAGATATCTCTCGTTTCTATGATCATGTGATGAGGGGTGATCATCCTCCCTGCATTAAAAAAGCACTCGCTCAGAAGGATTTGGTAATGGTCGTAGACAAAACCAAAGAATGTAGAGATTGCTTCTTCAAAAACGCATACCCCCGCAAAGAAACTGTGATCATCCGCATTGAAAATGGTGACAAACTCTTCGGACTACTTGCCATATCACTTGCATCTGACGTCGCAGTCGACAGCGAGGAGAAAGGGCTATTGAAGGAAGTGGCTAATGACATAGCGCTCGCCCTGCACAACATAGAACTGGAGGAGAAGCGCAAGCAGGCGGAAGAAGCGCTGCGAGAGTCGGAGAGGAAGTTTAGAAATCTAATAGAAAGCGTCCCCCTTGGCGTTTCAATTAGTACTTCCCGAGGGAACGTCTCTGATGTCAATCCGGCCATATGGAAGATTTTTGGTTACGACTCAAAAGAGGAGTTTGTAGAGGTATCCGGTGAGGATTACTGTTACAACCCAAAGGACAGAGAGCGATTTGTTGAACTTCATAAAAAAGGGGTGGTTAAAGGTTTTGAAACACGATTCAAGCGCAAAGACGGTACTGTATTTTGGGGCTCCGTTACCTCGACAACGCGAACAACCGAATCCGGGGCGACTGAGTTTATCAATGTATTTGAGGATATCACCAACCGCAAACGCCTCGAACAACAAAGAGAAAAATCAAAAAAGGAAGCAGAGTTCTATGCAGATGTTTTAGGACATGACGTAGGAAACCTCGATCAAATTACAATGGGATACCTATATCTTCTTCAGATAGCGAAAGATGAAGAAACGAGAAAGAAAAATATAAACGGTATAAAAAGATCCATAATGAAATCTAAGAGACTTGCGGAAAGTATAAAGACTTTGAAGATAATAAAAGATACTAAAATAGAAAAATTCGATCTGAATGAATCTATAGAGAGATCGATAAAAAATATAAAAGAATATTCTGATAAGGAAATAGAAGTAAAACTCGATATAGACAAACACTACTATGTCAAAGCTAACGATTTTCTGGATAAAGTATTCTTCAACATTCTTGAGAACTCTGTGGAGTTCATTTTCCAGGACAAGGTGATCATAGATATAAAAACAGAAGAAAAAAATGACTTTTGCAATGTACATATTCACGATAATGGTATTGGAATCTCAAAGGAAAAGAGAGAAGATATCCTTGAGAATCTAGAAACGTTATCAAAAAGAACCGGGATGGGATTTTATCTCACAAAAAAGATCCTTGAGAGATTCAACGGAAAATTCGAGATAAAAGATGTAAAGAAAGGAACTGAGATAGTTGTTAGTATCCCGGTGATAAATGGAGGTTCCGCCAGGAACGTACATGCTCAACGGAGCCATAAACGAAATGAGCAAGAGGGGCGGCGGTGAGAGATGAGAATACTTATAATAGATGACGAGGTGGAGATCTTAACTCTCTTTAAAGATTTTATGGAGGTTTTTGGACACAAAGTCGAGATAGCGATAGACGGACAGAGCGGATTGGAAAAGTTCAAAAATACAAACTTCGATCTCGTCATCATGGATTATAGAATGTACGGAAGAGATGGTATCCAGGTATCAAAGGACATATGGGGTATAGATAAAGATGCAAAAATATTATTTGTGAGTGCAGACTCTTCTATAAAGGAGAAAACTATTGGTATGGGAGCTGTAGGATTCTTGCTCAAGCCTTTTGACTTGGAGGATATAATAAACTCAGTTAAAAAGTATGTTTAAACTCTCTTCCATATCCCGAGAACATGTCTCGATCCCGATAGGCTCTGTATCTCGGATACGTAAATAAAATCTTTATAGACGTCTATAATATTAAATGAGTTCCCAAATAGACTTCTCTGTCTTTTGCACGAGAGAGAGTTGGCATTAACAACTAATGTATTCTCGATCTTTCTCGCTGAAGGATGAGAAGAATGACCCGTAAGGACTAAATCTATTTTCAGTCTGGTAAGTTCATAGAGTATGTCACCCGCGTCTTCCAAAAGTCCCTTTTCTCTTGTATTCTCTATTGGGAGTAAATTGTGATGTAAAACTATAGCTTTAAACTCTGAAGGGTTCCTGGAGAACTGTTTTATCCTGTCAAGTTCCCCTCTACCTATCACACCTATATTTGAGTCGTACTGAGAGGAATTCAGGAATTTAAATGCTATTTTTTTTGTTGCATGTGTCTCTATAAAATCAAAGTATTTTGAGAATAGACTATAACCCAGATAATTAATATCTCTTGGTCCGGGAACAAAAAATATTGGTGTTTTGAGATATTTAGCTGCAAGCGTATAATTTTTATTTAAACCCTCATTGACAATATCTCCGCAGTGTACAACGAAATCAGGATTTAATGTACTTATTTTTTTAAAAGCATTTAGAAACATCTTTTTATTAAAAATATCGCTATCATCCATGTACGTTCCAGCTATCTGGACTATTCTAAACAATTTTTCACTGTTAACGTTGTATATCCTCTCTTTTTTTCTTTCGTATTCTCTTTCCCTTATTTCATCAAGTCTCAACGTTTTTACTTTAATTTTATCGTCTATTTCTATTATATTAAAACTGTTCTTATCTCCCAGCCTTGTTTTTACGCTGCACATCGTGCCCGCGTTAACTATAATCAGATCCTCCAACTTGTAGACATTTGGATAATGTTTATGACCATTTAAAACTAAATTCACCCCATATTTTAGTAAAAGATCAAGTACATCTCCAGAGTTAAATAATACATTTCTTTCTCTCCCCGTGTTTGGTACCGGGACTAAATGATGATGAAAACAGACTATCTTGATCTCTTTATCTATATGTTTCCTCAAAGTCTCTTTAAGCCATAGGAAACTTGAATTGCTGATTCTGCCTTCGTTCATATCGGGTATAACACTATTGAGATAGATCACCACGTAATCTTTGCCTTCTTTAACTCCATTCAAAGGACATATAAGATTTTCAAATAGTTTCAGTCCTACATTCTTTCCATCGTGATTGCCAGGAACAAATATTATAGGCTTTTTTAACTTGGAAAAACTTTGAATCGCTTCTTCATACTCTCTTAAATACCCTCTATCTACGAGATCGCCCGTGTGTATCACAAACTCTATATCAGAATTGTTTATCTTCTCGATAGTTCTATCAAAACTTTCTTTTATGATCTGAGGAAAATGAGTATCCGATATATGTGCTATTTTCATTTAATCACTTGAAATTTGGGTCTCAAGATTGAATTTTTGCAGATCTATAATGTCCTTCAATGAAAAGATCCCTATAAACTCTTCTTTCTCCTTTACGAGTATATGTCTCACCTGAAAATTGGCCATTGTCTCTAAAGCTTCTCCTATGGATACAGAACTCTCGCAAAAAACTAAATTTTTGCTCATAATTTTGTTTATTTTTGCATTGACAGATAATCCTTCGGCTATACCTCTTATTACATCTTTTTTAGTCAGAAATCCTATTATATTTCCATTTTCCAAAACTGCAAGCGACGATATTCCAAACTCTATCATTTTTTTACATGCATTTTTTATTGTCTCGTTCTTATCTATGCCTATAATTCCTCTTGTTATAAACTGCTTTATAGGGTATTTGGCTTTTTCTATATCTAAAAACATGGTATCACACTTCCTTCGCAAGTTCTCCTGTTATATGATCCATTATAAAATTTAAACTTTTTTCCAGCGAGTTGTTTTCTATCAGAGGTACATCATATTCTCTGGCTTTATTCACTATAAATTCTTGAATATCTAGGATTCTTCTAAATTCTTTAACGTAAGACTCTGCATTCCTACTAGTCCCATAAGATCTCGCATAAAATCTATTTATATGCTCCTCATTATCTTTTAAGTACAAAACAAAATGGAATATCTTTGAATTTTCTTTCTTGATATCTATATATCCAGGGACTAAATGAATCCCGTTGATAACGAGATTAAAACCTTCCTGCATAGCTCTCGAGATCACCGCTTCCACTCCAACGCTTACATATTTAACCTGCGTCTCAAAGGCGTATATTGTTTTATTTATATATGGGCTTGGAGATTCCACTGTACTGTAAGCTTTGAAAGAAGATGTGTGCAGTGTTGGAAGAAGACCCTTAGAGATTATCTTCTTCATAACTTCTCTCACAGTATCTGTACCTATAATAGACCTTATACCTAGTCTGTATCCGAGATCAGATGATATAGCGGATTTTCCTACCCCTGTACCCCCTCCTATCAAGACTATTATAGGTTTTCCGAGTTCTCTGAATTTTCTCCAGACGAGATAATTTTTTGCTCCCTTTTTGTATCCCTTATCATTTAACAAGATGTATGTAATTTCCATAAGCTCCTCTGAAAGTATCTCTTCAGTTTTTTTCTTCTCGAGTACATCTCCTATTTCTTCCGCAATGTGGTAAGCCTCAACTATTTCTATCCCTGCTCTTGTCAGCGATCTCGCCAGAATTCCTCTGGAAAAGGGGAGCTTGTATTTTTTTGTTCTGACAGTAAACATTACTATACATATGATAAAACTCTATATTAAAGTTTTGGATTCATAAAGATTTCAAAATAACAAAATATAAATATGAAGAGTAACAATTAAAGTAAAGGAGATGATATAATGGCAATTGCATTCATGCAAATGGTAGTAGAACCTGGAAAAGAAGAGGAAATTAAAGAAAAATTAATGCATCTTGACTATCTATCGTGCAAAGTAGAGGAAGCATACATGACCTACGGAGAGTTTGATGTGGTAATAAAAGTAACTTCAGACTCTGTAGAGAATATAAATCACTTCGTAATGAAGATAAGAGAAGTAGAAGGGATCAAAAGAACCGTGACAAGCTTGGTTTATGGAACATTGTGTTAAGATAAATTTATTAAATACTCTACAGATTCGAGAGCATGAAAATCGTTATAGTAGGTGGAGGAGCAGCCGGTACGAGAACTGCTATAGAGCTAAGAAAAAGAGATAGGAACTCTGAGATACTCATTATAAACGAAAAAAATTACAGGGAGTACTCTCCATGCGGAATGCCCTTTGTACTTTCTGGGGATGTGAAGAATTTTGAAGCTTTGCAGACATTGGACAATAAATTCTATGAAAAAATGAAAATAGGCATTATTTTGGGTAAAAAGGTAAAAGATATCGACTTTAAAAATAAAAAAGTTATTTATGATAATACTGAAGTGGATTATGATAAATTAATCTTGGCTACTGGAAGCTATGCATTTGTACCCCCTATAAAAGGTCTTGATTCGGAAAGTGTTATAGTTTTTAAAGATATAGACGATGCAAAAAAAATCCATGAGAAAATGAAGAAAATAAAAAAAACTGTTATTGTAGGGGCGGGATTGATAGGTTTAGAAACAGCATATGCATTTGTAAAAAACAATATCAAAGTAACTGTCGTGGAGATGCTCGACAGAGTTTTACCTGTAATGCTTGATAAAGACATGGCTGAGATAGTTAAAAAACATTTAGAAGATAAAGGAATCGAAATTTACCTCAATGAAAAGGTTCTGGGGATAGGAGAAAAAGTCAAGACGGATGCGAGAGAGATAGAATACGATCTAGTTGTGATCTCTTCTGGAGTGAGAGCGAATATCGATCTTGCCAGAAAAGTAGGAATAGAGACAGAGTTTGGTATAAAAGTAAATAAAAAGATGGAAACGAATATTAAAGATGTTTATGCCTGCGGGGACTGTGTTGAATGTATGGATTTTATAACAGGAAAATCCATAATGAGCCAGTTAGCTACGACTGCGGTGAGGCAGGCTAAAGTGCTGGCAGAAAATATAACGGGAAGAGATGCTAATTTTGCACCCGTCTTAAATACATCGATCACAGAGTTATTTGGATTGGAGATAGGAACTACAGGTTTGACAGTTGCAAGAGCTGAGAATGAGGGTATAAAAGTTATAACTGGAAAATACAGAGGGAAGACAAGGCCTGAATACATGGGAGGGGAGGATATAGTAGTGAAGATAATAGCTGATGAAAAAGGAAAGATCCTAGGATCTCAGATGATCGGGAAATCCCTCGTTGGAAGAATAGATGCCATGTGCTTAGCTATATTGAATAAAATGAATGTAAAAGATCTTGCAAACATGGAATACTGCTATGCACCTCCTGTCTCTCAGGAGTTCGAACCTATGTATATCGCCTGCGAGTTTGTTGTAAAAAAGTTGAGATAGGGAAAAAGATATAAACAGGATTATTAACTAGAAAAGAGTAAAAAATCTTGTAACTAAAATACTCAAAACAAAGATAGATCTCTCCTCTTCTTACTAATCTCTCCACTCTCTAAACAGATTCTGGGCAAGAGTAGAGTTAGACAAAACAATTCTCAAAATTTTAGGATTTTCTGATGGAGAAAATCAACGGATGGTTGCCTAAGATCTATGATGTTCTTGTAACTGAATTGAAAGCTATGAAAGGATTATCCATCCATTATCTTTTCTCAAACTTTATTATCTTTACTGAGCTGTATAAGAAACGAAAGCTTTATAAACTAAAGGATATTATGTTGTAATGTCTACGACAAAATAACAAAATGAGGTGATAAAATGGTAAGAGAAAATATAGAAAAGGAATTGAGAAATAAGTGCAATAAACTAATGGAGACAGCTACAGATATATCGAGATTGGTAGAAGAAAAATTAAAAAAAATATAAAGAGGTGAAAATATGGCAAAAGCAGAGACAGAAATTAAAGAAGGAGGAAAAAGTATAGAAGTGAAAGATATGGTAGACAAAGAAACCATAGAAAACCTAGAAAAGGCATTGAAAACTTTAAAAGAACTCAAACCAAAACTACCCGAGATCTCCAAAGAAAAGATTGAAGATATTATAGATCTCGTTGCCGAAGCCAGGGAGAAGATTCTTCCAATGGCAAGAGTGAAAGAAATCACTCAGTTGGTTGGAGAAAGAGAGGTAGAAATAAGGATAAAGTTCGATAAACTAACTATAGATGGCGAGACTACAATATCTTTTTCGCCTTTGAAAAAGAGAGAATAAATCTCTCTTTTATTTTTGGTGATGAAGTTGCTTATGGATATCTTAGAACTGGTGAAGGACGGATCCCTGGAGATCGGTATAGCAAAAAACTCGATCAATATGAGCAGGGACGATATAATAGTAGATATCTGGGATCTTAAGCTTATAGAGAAGTTTACAAAGAAAAAAGATATTAAAAACTTCTATAAAAGAATTGAGAAATTTGCAGAAGAACTGAATAGAATGAAAAAGACTTTGACTGTAAAATTGAAGGGTAAAGAAATTGTAAAAATTGGATTTAATGCAAACTCTAAATTTTTAAATATATTGAGAATAAAAAACATAGAAATTATAGATAAGATTGCTTTTTTTTCATTTATAAAAGAATGGAAAACTAAATAAAGGTTAAACTATGGAAGAAGATTATAAAAAAGAGATAGAAAAATTAAAAGAAGAGATAAAAGGATTGAAAAAAGACAAAGAGAAAGAAAGCTTTTTGACAGAAACATTGAGATGGCTGAATATTGGGGAGGCAAAATCAAAAGTCTATCTATATCTATTGAAAAAAAAGAGAGCGACTGCAAAAGAGATCATGGAAGAAGCAGAACTCTATCCCACTACCGTAAGAGAGGTACTTACAGAGATGGTAAGGGAAGGAGTACTTGAAAGAGAGAAAATAGAGACGGAAAATGCCGGAAGAAATCCATATATTTACAATGCAGTCTCTCCTCTGGAGATAATAAAAAAACGTATTGCAGTTTTAGAAAAAGGGGTATCTGAGTTACTTTCTTTAGATACTAAAACATCTCCAAAAGAAATGAAGTTTAAACCTCCACTCATTCCTGTAAAGATAGAGATAAAGATCTCTGAGACCAAGAAAAAAGAGTCACAACTTGAAAAATGATATCTCTTCAAGCATTTTTCTGAATTCTTTCATTTCTCTCAAGTATTTATCAACGATTATTTTATCTTTGTCTTTCAATTCAAGACCCTTAAGATCATTTTCCCTTTCCTGCATATGATACAATCCCTCTAAAAAAAGTTTTGATAAAAAGACATTAAAGAGATCCGATATCGTTAAATCTGTTTTGTAATAAATCTTTCTGTCACCTTTTCTTTTTATCCTTTTAACTATCCCGAACTTCCACATCTCCTTTAAAACAATGCTGACAGTTGATAATGCGTAACTACTTTCTTTGCATATCTCATCCAGGGATTTTTCTTTATCCGATACCCATAATATCCCAAAGATTCTGCCATAGACTTGATCGTACCCAACTCCCTGCACCATTCCCTCAAAATCCTCAATAACAGATTTTCTAACATCCATAAATACTTTTAAAACAAAAAGTTTATAAAGTTAACTTTCATAAAAGTATAAAGTTTATCAAAAGTTGGTATGTTATGTATTCAAAAACAGATATTTTAATAGGAAACTTTTTTATGGTTTTGTGGATTGTTTTGGGAACGTTAGGATGTTTCTTTTTGAACTCGACCATTGCATTGATCTATCTTCTCTTTGCGATTGTGATGGTTTACATTGTTCTGAGAAAATTGGTATGCACGCACTGTTATTATTATGATAAATTGTGTTCTATGGGATGGGGAAAGTTATCCTCTCTATTTTTTAAAAAAGAGGAAGAAAGTTTCGATAACTGCACAGGTATAAAAATTGCTCCGATAGTATACGGTTTTTTAACACTCGTTCCTATAGTTTGCCTTGTTGTATCGCTTTTAAGCTTTTCTTATGAAAAGGTCTTAGTATTGGTCTTGCTCCTCGCAGTCTCGATGTACAGCGGGACGATAAATAGAAAAAAGGCATGTGCGAAATGTAAGATGAAAGACAAATGCCCTGGAAGTGCCGTAAAATGACGAATCCAGTAAAAAAATATCCAACTATAGGCGCATGCGGATTAGATTGTGGTTTGTGCCCGAGATATTATACTCAAGGTCCTTCAAGATGCCCGGGATGCTGCGGTCCTGATTTTTTTAGTAAACACCCCTCCTGTTCTTTTGTAACGTGTTGTGTGAAGAAAAAGAATCTTGAAGTTTGTGCCGATTGTCCTGAATTTCCATGCCCGAAATTTGAATCTGAAGGTGAAAACTCCTATGATTCGTTTATAACTCACAGAAAAACTGTCTTCAATTTGAATTTTATAAAAGAAAATGGCATAGAGAAATTTATAGAACGGCAGAAAAAACG
>DAOVEQ010000149.1 GCA_030668905.1 Thermococci archaeon | reverse complement strand
TGAGATCAATCTCTCTATAAGTTCATATCGAACACCGGAGTATCCTTTTGCCAGAGAGTTAGCCCTTAAAAGAATCGCAGCCCTGACAAACTTTTCATCGAGATAATCTCCGACGCACGTAGAATGACTTCTTATAAGATTTTTTTGCAACTGATCTATTTGATCTTTATGAATAAAAACATTGCAAAGCTCTCCCAATCCTGTAGTTATACCATAAGCCACTTTTTCTTCTTTTGTGTATTCTTCTACGATCTTTCTGCTTCTTTCTACCTTGTTTCTTACAGTTTCATCTAACTCTACTCTTTCCTTTAGACATGCCACCTTATAGACATCTTCTATTGTCAACGATTCTCCATCTATCAACATATCAATCAGGTATTTTTACATTCTTTTCTTTTGCAGTTTTTACTGCTTTCTCATATCCCGCGTCAACATGTCTCGCAATGCCTATCCCGGGATCAACTGTCAACACTCTCTTTAATCTCTTTTCTCTCTTCTTTGTTCCGTCTGCCACTATGACAAAACCTGCATGCAATGATCTTCCTATTCCTACTCCCCCTCCGTCGTGGAAAGACACCCAGGAAGCACCGCACATTGTGTTTAGTGCAAAGTTCAGTAGAGGCCAGTCTGCTATGGCATCGCTGCCGTCTCTCATGTCCTCAGTTTCTCTATAGGGTGAAGCTACGCTTCCACAGTCTAAGTGATCCCTACCTATAACTACAGGCGCTTTTATTTCTTTATCTGCCACCATGTTGTTTATCATTATACCAGCTTTTGCTCTATCGCCGTATCCGAGCCAGCAAACTCTCGAAGGGAGTCCTTCAAAAGGAACTCTTTCTTTCGCCAGTTTCAGCCACCTTGCAAGTACCCTGTCATTCGGGAAGAGTTTTAGAAGTGCTTCATCTATCTTATAGATATCGCTGGGATCGCCAGAAAGCACAGCCCATCTGAATGGACCTCTACCTTCACAGAACAATGGTCTTATGTAAGCAGGTACAAATCCAGGATATTTAAATTTGCCGTTTTTATCTTTTATTTCGACTCCTGCTTCTTCAGCTCTCTCTCTCAGGTTATTTCCGTAATCAAAAACTACAGCTCCTCTTCTCTGCATCTCTAGGATAGCATTTACATGTTTCTCTATAGATTCCAAAGCTCTTCTTTTATATTCTTCCGGGTTTTTTTCTCTAAGCTTTAGAACTTCTTTTAAATCTCCTATTGGGATATACTGATATATATCGTGAGCAGGTGTTTGATCGGTTACAAAATCTGGTATTATACCTCGTTTTACCAATTCGGGGTGTACTTCCGCAGCATTCCCGATAAGGCCGATAGAGAGAGGCATGCCCATTTCTTTTGCTCCCAGAGCCCAATTTATAGCCTCATCAATGCTATAAGTCATTTTGTCACACGATTTTTGTTCTATTCTCTTTTTAACTCTTTCCTCTATTACTTCAACATCAATAATGACTCCTTCGTTCATAGTAGCAGCTAAAGGCTGCGCGCCACTCATATTTCCCATCCCCGCTGTTAAAACGAGTTTACCTTTCATAGATCCAAATTTTTTAGCTGCTGCCGCATAAGTTTCGTAAGTCCCCTGCTGGATTCCCTGTGTTCCTATATAGATCCAGCTTCCAGCGGTCATCTGCCCGTACATTATGAGTCCCATCTCGTCGTACTTATTGAAGTTTTCCTGTGTTGACCATTTGGGAACTATGTTCGAGTTTGCGATAATGACCCTCGGGGCTTCTTCATGAGTTTTTGCGATATAAACAGGTTTTCCAGATTGAACACATAATGTTTCGTCAGGATCTAAATCCTTCAAAGCTTTCACTATTCTATTGTATTCTCTCCAGTTTCTTGCAGCTCTTCCGGTCCCTCCATAAACTATAAGTTCATTTGGCTCCAGAGCCACGTCAGGAGAAAGATTATTCATAAACATCCTCAAGGCAGCTTCTGCATCCCACGTTTTGCAGTGCAACCTTTTTCCCGTGTAAGGTTTTATATCTCCCTTAGGTTTTTCTTCATAATACATCGGTCTCATGGTACTACCTTTTTTCACCGAGTTAAAAAATTTTCGGTTGTTTATTGATTAGAAAAAAATAATTTATTAAAAATATAGATATTCTAAATTTTAAATATTTCTATAAATTTATAATGACCGAAAAGCTTATAAATAAAGATGACTATATATATATATTAGTAGGAGTTGACAAAACTCTCAACTAATTAAAAGGGGTGAAAAAAGTGAACAAGAAAATAATGAGTCTGATTGTTGTCGGAATATTTTTGTCGACAACATTTGGAAGTGTTTCGGCATGTACGGACGGATGTACCATCGTATCAGAGGACAAAAAAGAGGGATGTAATCCCTCAAATGAAACAAATATAAAAGAAATAAAAAATCTGACAAAAGAAGAAATCCCAATGGAGGATTTTGAGGAGATAATAAAGTTAGCGGAAGAAAAGGGGTACGAAGTACTGTATGATGATGCAATAAAGGTGAAATATGATAATGGACTGAAAGCGATCTACATTCCATTAGAGGGTAAGCCCATTGCAACAATAGTTAAATTCTATGGAAATGAACTGCCAAAATCATTGCCAATATCGATTATAATAAATAAAAACAGACTCAAGTCAACAAAGGCTGTTATAGCACAAATAATTCTTGAGAAAAACGAAATAGTAGGACTAAACTTCACAGATGGAAAAAGAGAAGCTTTTGTCAATTTAAAAGAGAAAGAAGTGACTATAAAGGAAAACGGAGTTACAGTAAAAGGAGGTTACTGGGGTTGTGTTTGGCAATGTATTCTTGCATTTTGTATTGATCATACAGGAATCTGCGTAGTGTGTGCGGGTGTTTGTGCATCATGTGCTGTGGGAATAGGATGTATCCCCTGTATTGGCTGTCTTGGTGGCTCAGCGGCATATTGCCTTATAAGTTGCTTATTTTAATTCCTCTTTTATTTTTTTATAGAAAAATATATAAAAAGAACGATACTATAAAAAATGTGTGGGCATATGGATGAAAAAATGAATAGTTATGAAACAAGAATGTTCTTACCGCTGCAATCTATAGTGGGATTGCTTCTTATGTTCTTCTTTATAGTTTCAGTTTTTCACAATCTTCTTTTTTCCCTGATCTTTTTATTCTCCTCTGCTTTTTTCTTAGCAAATTCTTTCTTTACAAAAATAAAGATCGATAATGAAGCAATTA
>DAOVEQ010000146.1 GCA_030668905.1 Thermococci archaeon | reverse complement strand
AAATGACCTGCAAGAACAAAACACATATCTTTTTTCAACTTTAAGTGTGATATATCTTCTCCTTTTTCATCCAGATATATTATCTCTTTTCCAGATTCTAAAAGAGTGTCCTGAAAGGATTTTTCACTTATATAAATACCGGGGGTAGGATTGCCTTCAAGAGCTTTTCTTATTAATATTGCTATTCCTCTCTCGTCAGGGGTGAGATGTTTCAGTTCTTCACCGACAAATTTTATAGTTTTCCCAGCGAAACAGAGATGCAAAACAACGTCTCTTCGTATATCATGAGAAAGACAGAATGCAGAGTTCACACATCTGCAGAGTACATCTATTCTTCTCCCACTACCAGGCAGATCCTTCAAAAGAAACTTTGTTTTCGCTGTATTACTCTTCACTATAAATACTACCATAAAAATTCTATACATATGTATAAAAAAAGTTAATGGTGGGGCCGCCCGAATTTGAATCGGAGTCCCGAGCTCCCAAAGCTCGAAGGATGGACCAAGCTACCCTACGGCCCCTTTCTTAAGAAAATAGAAACGAACAGCTTATAAATTTAACGATCATTTCGGCTGAAATGATTTCGTTGGACATCTCTCTACGTCCATGTTTGCAGGTACTTCATGTCCAAAACAATCTCCTTTCGTTTCGTCTATCTTCTTGTAGAACTTACAATCCTTACATTTCGGCACATTTTCACCTCCTTCTATTTTATTTTCTCAAAAAATTTTTCATCACTTCTTATTTTATCCATCAACTCATCCATCATCTCCAGTTTTACAAATGCAAAGCCCGCGTTGTCTTTCCTTTTTATTATAAACAGTTTATCTCCGCTCTCCAAGTTTAATTCTCTTCTTATGTTCACAGGAATTGAGATCTGCCCTTTATCGCTCACTGTGACCAATCCATAGACTATCTGATCCTTCATACATCTTCCTTTCTTCATACGCTCACCTAAATTTATAGATTTACAAGTAATTTCTTACATTTCTTACTTTATAAATGTTTGTATTATATATCATATTGTGAATGTGGTTCTATCTTTTGTGATTTTCAAAAAAACACAGAGAATATACCCCAACCAATATCAGCGACCCCCTAATTTTATGAGAGGGATAGAATAAAAACCTTTTTATTATTCTGTAAAAAAGAAGAATTATGGAAGAGGTTTCACTGGAGATGATATATTCCGAACTCAAAAAATTGAAGAAAGAGATAGAAATAATGAGGATTATCCTCGTTCCCGAAGAAGAGATGAATAAAGAGGAGTTAGAATATATTCTTAAAATAGAAAAAGAGATGGAAGAAGGAGAAAGAATACCACTTGAAGACGTTCTAAAGGAGATTTGATGCCTTTTAAAGTTTATTTGAGCAAGAATTCTCTGAAAACTTTGAAAAAATTAGAATGTACCCATACATCTGTATTAAATATTTAAACCTCACTTCTAATTTATTTTATGAATATTTTATTGACAGGGAATCCAAGAGTTGGGAAAACTACAATAATAAAAAAAGTTGTTGAGAATCTAAAAGATGTTGGAGGATTCTACACCGAAGAGATCAGAGAGGGATATAGAAAAGGTTTTAGAATTATAACATTGGATGGGAAGGAAGGAATTTTAGCGCATATGGATATTAAAAGCAGGTATGGAGTCGGAAAATACGGGGTAAACATAGAGGATCTAGAAAATATAGCTGTAAAAAGTGTGGAGAAAGGTCTGGATAGAGATATCATAGTTATCGACGAGATCGGGAAGATGGAGCTATTTTCAGAAAAATTCAGAAATATTCTAGAAACGGCTTTAGATACGGGGAAAGTCCTGGGAACTATAATGAAAAAAAGTAATTATTTTGCAGACAAAATCAAAAACAGAAAAGATGTTAAGGTTCTCCTCGTAGAGGAAAGCAACAGAGATGTGCTGGTAGAAGAAATAAAAGAGATCTTGAACCAAAAAAATTTAAAGACTTGAACATAATCCTTTCAGGTGTTAATATGGTTAGTGATAAAGAATTCGATAAAGTCTCGAAAGAGATGTTTTATAAAGTAATGGATTACAATCCAACGTACGGAACATTTCTGGGGCTGCATGAATACGACGATAAGATGCCTTCTTTAAAAAGAGAAATTGTTTTGGAGCAGGTAGAATTGTTTGAAAAATACTTAAAAGTTTTTGAAGATATGGACGATAAGGATCTGAACTTTGATAGAAAAATTGATAGAAAATTGGCAATAGATACATTGAAACTACATGTTTTCGAACTGGAAGAGATACGGAACTGGGAAAAGAACCCCGATGTTTCAGATGTTATAGGTGGGGCACTGTTTCCTCTTTTTACTAGAGAATTTGCACCCTTTGAAGAACGAGTGCGGAACATGGTAAAGCGACTTGAAAAAGCTCCTAAGATGATGGAAGAAGCAAAAACATGCATTACAAAGCCTGTGAAACTGTGGAAGGAGATGACCATAGAAGCGTGTCAGCAGATGCCCATGTTTTTCATGATCATTGCCAATGCCATCAAAAATCCAGAGTTGAAGGAACAGTTCACGAAGACAGCAGAAAAGACAACTGCGGCCCTTCAACAATACATAGAATGGGTAAAAACCTTAGAAACAATAGATGAATACGCTATAGGAAAAGAAAAATTCAAAAAGCTCATGGAATTGAGGGGATTGTGGAAAAGTGACAAAATTCTTGCACTCGGAGAAAAATATCTTAAAGACGAGAAGGAAAAACTCCTGAAAATCTGTAAAGAAATCGATTCAAATGCGAAGTGGCGGGATGTAGTGGAAAAGATCAAGTCAGAGAAACCGAAGGATTTTAATGAAGTCATGGAAAATTACAAGAAATCCACGCAGGAGGCAAAGGAGTTTGTCATAAAGCACAACATCGCCACCATGCCTGAAAACGAGACCCTGGAGATAATAGAAACACCTTCATATTTAAGACACGTCATACCTTTTGCTGCACTGTTCTCACCTGGAAAATTTGAAAAAATAAAAAAGAGCATTTATATTGTCACGCCGTACGAAGAAGAAGAGATGCTCAAGGAGCACAGCTACCCCTCTATAATTAATACCTCTGTGCATGAAGCGTACCCGGGACATCATTTACAGCTCACATGTGCTGCGTACAATCCATCATACGTGCGGATATTTGGACACGGTACGGAGTTTGTAGAAGGATGGGCACATTACTGTGAAGAGTTAATGGGAGAAAAAGGATTCTCACAAGGTCCAAAAGTGGATATCATTCGAACAATGGATATAATATGGCG
>DAOVEQ010000090.1 GCA_030668905.1 Thermococci archaeon | reverse complement strand
GCTAGGTCACGGGCCCTAAGCAAATATTTTTGTCTTTGAGATCTCCACTCTTTTCAGCGGATAGACATTCTTAGCTTCCCTGTAAGCTGCAGATGCTATTTTTCCGAGCACAAGTTCTAGAACGAATTGTTCGAGATCCTTGGCACCAGCTTCTCGGGTAACGATCTTTTCCATTATGCTTCTGATCTCTCTTTCCTGAGATTGCTGAATCCTTTTAGCAGTGATAGCAGTTATCTGAACTCTCGCTTTTCTACCGTCCTTTGTCTCTATATCCATAATATTTTCCACTTTTGTCGTGTTTCTCCTGACCTGTGATCTCATGTAGGATCTCAGAAGTTCCTGTTTTTTCAATTCTGTGTATGCATTGTTTCCCTTAACTTCTTTTATCTTAAAAAACAATTTTACATGGTTTTTAGTGAAATCACCTGTGAGATCCCTCAGTGTGATCTCTATTACTCTGTCAAGTATCTGTTCAGGCTCTGTAGCGGGTATATCCGCTATTTTTTGATTTCCAAATATCTGTGGAGCATAAACACTATACCATTTCTTCAATTTCCATGGATCTTTTTTTCTTACAGTTCTTTTTGCCATATTTTTCACTCCTTCATTATTTCAGAAGATTTAATGCAGACAAGCATATCATCAATCACATTTTTAAAGGTACCTATATTCTCTGATTTTATCAGAGTTATAAATTCGTTCTTGTTATTATAACTTTCTATCAGAGTGGCTTTTAAAGGTTTCTCATTGTCTACGTTTACAGCTTCTGCTGTTGATGCAGCGGTTTCCTCATCTTCGTAATTGATTATAATCTCTCCTTCTATCAAAAATCTTTTCTTAAACTGTTTCTTTATTTCAAAATCCACTTTCTCCATGAATTCTTCGATCTCTCCATTGTAAACAGCTCCAGAAGCGATATCGTGACCCCCTCCTTCTCCTTTTCTACCCACTGCTATTTTTAAAGCTTCTCCTAAATGTAATCCTTGAGATACAAGTTTTTTTGTTCCTCTAGCAGATATTTTTAGATTATTTCTTTTCGATATAACAATTACAGGCTTATCGTTAAAAACTTTAATCAAAAGTGTAGAAAGTGGACCAGTTAGACTTCTTTTCATATCGGAAACTATGAAATATACAGATCTTTCCTTATTTTCTTCGATTATTTTGTCTTTGTTTTCCAGGAAGTGCTTTAAAGCTGTATTTAATTCCTCGTCATACTTTTTGAATATCTCTTTAGCCTTTTTTATAGCTTCTTTGTTCTGGATACAGACTTGAAGCCCTAAATCTGCTTTGTTTAGCGTTCCGCAGGCGTTTACTAAGGAAGAGAAGTACTCTCCATCTCTGAGATCGTCCTCAATATTTTCAATGAAAACATTTTTTCCATATTTCTCAAAGACACCTTTTCCTTCTTCGATTATCTCTAAGTTTAAGTTCTGGAATGGATCGTTCTGTTTGTCGCCTATCGCGCCGACGATCGCCAAATAACTGTATTTCTTTATCTCGGGGTAAAGGTTTTTGCAAAAGAAGTAAGCAGCTCCAGCACCAGAAAGATCGTATGCGCCGTTGTATCCAAAAAGATGGGGGTTAAGAATATTCTTTTTACAATCTTTTACAGGATGATGATCCAGAATAATATAATACCTGAATTTTTCAGAGATTTCTCTACAGAAACTACTTCCTAGATCGGAAAACACGACTAAATTATCGCCTACTTCATTTTTTATTTCGTCTAAAGTTTTTAAGTATATCTGAGATATTATTCTTGTCTCCACTTTCTTAAAACGGGTTAGTGTAAGGTACAGCAAGGCACATGCAGTAATCCCATCCGTATCCTTATGAGAAACTATATACACCTTATCGAACTTGGAGAGATTATTTAAAAAAAAAGAGGCAATTTCGGCTGCTTTCTTTTGAATATTCTCCAATAAATCACCTTACAATGAGTACAGCCTGCTCTGGATCGTATCTCCAATCTTTTGGAAGTTTTTTTGTTCTTCTATAATATTTTACAAGCCTCCTTATCTTAGACTCTGTCAACTCCAGACCTCTTTTGGAATGATAATCTTTTTTGTTTTCTTCTAGATGTTTTCTTATCTCAACAGCTTTTTTTATCAAATTTAAAAGGTCTTCAGGATATTTTGGTTTCATGCCATTCTCTTCCAGGATATCTGTCACCTTTTTACCGGTGATAAGCTTTACATTGGGGATCCCATACTGGTCTCTCAATGTTATACCTATAAGACCTGGAGAAACTCCTTTCTTCCCTAATTTGACAACTAATGCCTCTATCTCCTCTTTACTGCATTCCAGCCATGTGGGAGGAAACATTTTTGGAGGATGCTTTGATCCTGACTTTCCTTTCTTTCTTGAGTGCATTCTTGCCATTTTTTCACCTCTGTTTTAAATACTGAATGAAACTTTTTAAGGCTTTTCCTCTGTGAGAATACTGATTCTTTTCTCCGGTTTTCATTTCTCCAAATGTTTTCTCGCTGCCATGAGGAATGAATATTGGATCGTATCCAAATCCATGATCGCCTTTAGTTTCGTTAGCTATCATCCCTTCACATTTCCCTTTAAAAATTTTTGCTTTGCCATCATAGAATCCTACCACCGTTCTAAAAACAGCATTTCTATTCTCAGTTTTTTCCATGAGCTTTAAAATACCCTCGTTTCCTATTGTGGTGAATACAAATTTAGAGTAAACTCCTGGAAAATTGTTCAGACTTTTTATAAATAAACCAGAATCTTCCATAAAAAAGATATCTAATCTATCCTTCAAGTATCTTATCCCATATCTAACCACTTCTTCTAAAGAAGAGGTCTGTATCTCTGGGTATCCCGGATTTTTCTGGATTAGATTAAATCCCAATGGATTTATAAGATTTTCTGCTTCCCTGAACTTGTTTTCATTGCTTGTTATAAAGACTATCTCTTCTGACATATCTCCCCCTCTTTTCTATCTCATTTATCCTCTTTAGAATCTCCTTCTTTTTTTCATTTCCGACAATATATTCATATCCTTCCATCACAGTTTCAAAATCCTCCAAAAAATATTTGTAATGTGTAGATTGTAGAGCTTCTTTCAATAGGTGCATATCTACTCCCTGCTTTTCTAGCTCCCTGGAAAACTCTCCGAGCCCGAAATCTATAAGATATATCTCGTTAAATTTATAGATCATATTGGAAGTAGTCAGATCTCCGTGAATAATGCCATTTTTATGCAATTTTCCGACCATGTCTCCTATTTTGAAGCATACCTTCTCTCTTTTTTCAGAATTAATCTTTTCAAGAAGTTCTTTTACCCTATCCCCTTCTATGTACTCCATAACAATATAGCATTCATCAGGATCTATCTCGAAGAGGGTAGGAGTTCTCACATATTTTTTGGCCTCATGCATAAGTCTTGATTCCAGGATAGTTCTGGATCTTCGCAGATGGAGATCTATTTCTTTGATGCGATATCCTTTCTTGATTCTTTTTTTGATTACAATTTCTATTTTCAGATCTTTGCTGGGAAAATAGAGATCTTTAAAATCCTTCATCTCGAGAATAGCTTCTGCACCCCTTCCTATGATAACCATGTGACCTCCACCTCATCCGTTCTCCATTTTTGTTTTACTACCGTATCTTCGAGTTTCATTCTTTTTCCACTCTTATACTCTATCAAACCATGATACGCAATCATGGCTCCGTTGTCTCTGCACAGATCAAATGGCGGCACATAAAATTTATTTTCTCTTTCGTCGCACATTATTTCACACATTTCTCTGAGTCTTGGTGAAGCAGCTATACCTCCTGTTAAAAGCAACTCTTTTTTTCCTGTATGGGCTAAAGCTCTTTCTGAAGCCTCCACTACCGTAGAAAAGGCAGTTTCCATAAGCGAAAACGCAATATCTTCCTTTTTCTCTTTTTCTATATATTTCAATGCCTCTGTCAATACACCAGTAAAGGAAAAATCCATCCCCTTTATTGTATAAGGAAGGTGTAGATATTTCTTTCCGTGCGCAACTAGAATATCTATCTCTTTTCCGCACGGGAATTTTAACTCCAATGTCCTTCCAAAGATATCCTGCATATTCCCTATACCTATATCCAGCGTTTCTCCAAAAATTCTGTATCTTTTGGCAACGTATGCTATTATCTGTGTGTTTCCTCCAGAGACGTACAATGTTACCGGATCCTTCGCCTCTGTTGCAAACTTTCCTATCTCTATGTGGCTCACGCAGTGATTGACTCCTATAATCGGTATTTTAAGTCTTAAAGAAAGAGTTCTCGCTGCTGTAGCCCCTATTCTCAAACATGGTCCTATTCCAGGTCCCTGCGAAAAACTGATCATATCTAAATCTTCTAATGAAACATTACTCTTTTTTAATGCAGAGTCAAGAACGTTTTTCAGGACATCGGCATGATGATCTGCCGCTTTTCTTGGATGTATTCCTTTTCCAGAATAAACAGAAGATTCATTAGCCAGAACTTCTTTTTCGTTCACAATACCAACGCCAAGTGTGTGCGCAGTGCTTTCTATTCCTAAGGAGATCATTAATTTTAGTATCTCTCTAAGTTTAAATATGATATGATAGATCCAGGTAATTTATCACATCAATCTTTCCCTCTATAGTTCGTTTGAATTTTTTACAATATCTTTAGGTATTAATCTCTCTAATCCTCTAACTTTATCGAAGTGTTTATCAAAGCTGACAATCTTTGCTCCAAGCTTTGTTGCTATATAAGATTGAAGTGCATCATCAAAGTCCAACCCTCCTTTCATCATATCTATAGCCAATATTTCATCTTTTATATCTGTAGAATAAATCTCAAGCCCTTTAAACTCAGCGATAACTTCTAGAAATATTCTAAGCTCATTTATCTTCTTAAAGTTATCCATTATTACCTCTATGGAGTGAATCACAAAGGAAGTTGTAAAGGCTTTTACCTCTCCTCTTTCAATCATTCTAAACAAAGATATACATTCATCTTTGTTTTTTCTTCCTAATAAAACTTCTAAGAAGATGTTAGTATCAATGAGATACACTCTTTTTCCCCCAAATTTCTTTCGTTTTGTGTTGTAACTCTAAGGAATTCAGCTCAACATCCTTCAAAAG
>DAOVEQ010000181.1 GCA_030668905.1 Thermococci archaeon | reverse complement strand
ATATTTTCAACTATTCTATCAAAAAAGTCTTGGATCATGTTATAACCTTATATGTATGGAATCTTTATATATGTAAGGATTGTCATCGTCTTCTTCTTTTATGCCGTATTTTTCTAACTCGTCTATCTCCTTTTCCGTCCTTACAATAACCCAGAAATCTCCTGTATATATTTTTTCTGGTTTTATTATATCATCAAGATTTTTCAGTTCTCTGATACTGAACTGTTCTAGTTTTAGAGTTTCGTTATTGAAATGAGCATTCTTGCAGTATATTATCTTCTCCAACTCTTCATTGAGATCGCTATAAGGAACTACAGTGAACTCTCCCGATACGGCTATATCATAGATGCCTTTAAACTCCATAAACTCTGACATATTTGTTATGTGTTCATATAGCTCCTCGAAATTTTTTGTTTCTATTGATTTTGCCTCGTAAAAAACAGTAGATTTATTTTCTATTCTCATTACAATCTTTTCTGCAGATACATCTTCCTTATAACTCATTACTCCTCCAACACTGTATCTTTTTCCTTCATAATCTTTGAGAATGAAATAACCTTTTCCAGTTTCTATAACAAAGCCAGTGTCCTCAAACTTTGAATCATCCATATTCAATCTTCCAACTATTTTCACGTTATACAGAAAACCTTTACTTGTATAGTTCTCAAAATCTTTGATAGCTTTAAAAATCTGAGACCCCGAGTATTCCAGAGTTTCTTTCTGTTCATACTCTCTATACTTTAAGAAATATGAGAAAAGGCAAATTAAAACTAACAAGATTATCAAAAAATCTAAAAACTTAATTCGCATCAACTTCCTCCTAATATAGTGGCCAATCCCATGCAGAATTTCTCTATGTCTTCATGATTTACAACTTCTAAATAAATAAATCCCTCTCTTGGGATAAATATACCATCTTTCTCTGCGTTGTCTACTGCAGTTCTCACGTAGTATATGGGTGATTCTTCAGTTCCTATTATTTCCATATAAATCATGAGCTTATCCAGTGGTGTGATATCAGCAATAACCAAAATATCTTTAATCACCTCTCCTTTGACCCTGCCAAAAATATTGGATATGTACACCACCCCCTTTGTTAAAGCACTGTTTTCTCTTCCTTTTCCCTCCCAGGGGCTGTGAAACAGATATAATTTTTCTGTACTATCGCTTATCAGGGGAGTTCTCATGATGGTGAATATCTTATTCTGATCCTGTTTAAGAGTATCTTGTTCTATACCTGAAAAAGCGTCTAAATTGAAATTTTCCTCTCCCAAACTGAAGGGGATCTCGATCTTGTAGGGTAACGCAGGAAAATCATATACATGTTCAGAGGCATAGGTAAATAAACCCTGAATTTCGTCCAAACTCTGGGCTCTAATAATAAATACATTCTTTCTTACAACACTTATAGAAAGATCGCCATTTTCCACGAGTATAACAGGATTTTCTGCAGTTCCATTTCTATGACAGAAGATCATGAACTTATCAAAGAATCCGAGTTTTTCAGCATGGATAGTATAATCTACAGTTTCTAGATACTTGGCTATTGTATTGTCTTTAGTGTAATAAACAGTTATCCTATCAAGATCTTCTACAAGCTCCTCTAAATATTCATACGTACCTCTATAAGCTTTTACAGGTAACGATACATCTCCAAAATCAAAATATGTAACTTTTGGAGTTCCGGATGTTTTGAAGGCTGTACTTGATCCATAGAGTAATACAGATGAAAATACGATTATGACCGCACATGCTCCGATTAATACGTATCTTTTTTTGTCCATTGTAACACCAAAGATAGGATTGTATACTATCCTTTTAAATTTTGTGCTTCTGAGATTTTTAAAAAAACGAAAAAAAAGTCGTTATAAAGCTATCATAGTTGATGTCATCTGGATATGTCCTATTCCTCTTATCTTTTCGGTTATGAAAACATCCAGCGCCTTTAGATCATCCAGCTCTACCTTTACAACTAAATCGTACTCACCGTAAACAACATAGACCTCTTTTACCTCATTAAACTCTTTTAATTTTGCTTGAACATCTTTTTCCTTTCCTACCTCTGTTACACAGAGAATGTATGCTACTGCCATGATATCACAATATAATATTATTTTTTATCTATTTAAATTTTTTGTAGAACTATTCATTTCCTGAAAATAAGCCATCC
>DAOVEQ010000036.1 GCA_030668905.1 Thermococci archaeon | reverse complement strand
AATAGTGCAGTTTTTCAGTTAGAATATTATTAACTTATCCGTATAAATCCTTTTTCTTCAACTATATCTTGCCCCTCATCACCCAGTACGAAATCCATGAATTTTTTGACATCTTCGGTTTCTTTTTTTGTTATATAATAGAGTTTTCTGGAGAGTTCGTATTTTCCTGATCTTATATTTCCAGGGTCTGGATAGATACCCTCGATTCTTACTGCCTTAACGTAATCGTCAATATATCCAGCTCCTATGTATCCAATAGCATTTTCATTTCCTGCAACGGTAGCTTTTACAGCCCCGTTAGAAGGTTTTTGCATGGCTTTTCTAGTTAAAGAAACATCTCCCATAACTTTCTTTTCAAAAAAATCTCGCGTACCCGATCCTTCCGCTCGTGTAACGACGACTATATCCCTATCCTCTCCTCCAATTTCTTTCCAATTTTCTATTTCGCCTGCAAAGATTCTTTTTAACTGCTCCATTGTTAAATTTTCTATTTTATTTGAGGGATGAACTATGATCGCCAATCCATCTATTGCTATCGGATAAATTTTGATATTATACTTCTCTTTCTCATCTTCTTTTATCTCCCTGGAAGAAGCACCTATGTCTATCGTTCCTTCCCCCACCATCTTTATACCCGTACCGCTTCCTCCTCCCTGGATTGTGACATTAATATCATATTTTTTCATGAAGGCTTCTGCCAATCCGTCCGATATAGGCTGAACTGTAGTAGATCCTGCTATAGAAATTGTTTTTGCTTTGTTTCCTTCACTAATGCAACCTAAAAAAAGCATGCACATAATGATCGCTATTATTTTTTTTTTCATTTTTATCACTGAATCTATTAAAACTGGGGTATTATATATTTTGTGGAAACTTATATAAAACAACATAAAACAACTGATACATGAGAGTAGGAGTACTATTCTCAGGAGGAAAAGATTCCTGTTTTGCCTGCTACAGAGCGATGAAAAAAGATGACGTAGTCTGTTTAATATCAATAATCTCCAGCAATGAAGAGAGTTATATGTTTCACACGCCGAATATAGCTTTAACAAAAATACAGGCAGAGGCTATGAATCTTCCTCTGATCATCCAAGAAACAGAAGGAAAAAAGGAAGAAGAATTAAAAGATCTTAAAAAAGCGATTGAAATTGGAAAAGAAAAATACAAAATGGAAGGGGTTGTTACAGGTGCAATGGAATCTGTTTACCAGAGCTCAAGAATTCAAAAAATATGTAATGATTTAGATCTATGGTGCTTTAATCCCTTATGGCAGATAAACCAGTTAAATCTTCTAAAGGAATTAGTTTCTGCGAGTTTCAAAACTGTAATTACGGGTGTTTTTGCCTATCCTTTTGATGAAACATGGCTTGGCAGAGAGATCGATGAAAAGACTATAAAAGAATTAGAAGAACTTCAAAAAAGACATAAAATCAGTCCTTCCGGCGAAGGAGGCGAAATAGAAACATTTGTCCGCGATGCACCTATGTTTAAAAAGAGAATAGAGATAATAAAAGCAAGCAAAACTTACTCAAGATATTCTGGCGTTTATAGAATAGAAGAAGCGAGGCTTGTCAAAAAATGATACCAAAGACTCTACATCCTGATCGAGATCACAAAACCTTTATAAACTCTTCTTAAATTACTATTGAAAGGTGATACAATGAAAAAGATGGCTTTCATTATACTGATATTCCTCATAACTCCTTTTGTTAACTCTGAGAATAATGATTTTAAGGTTTATTTGTTCTGGTCCGATGGATGTCCCCACTGCGAAGCTGAAAAAGAGTATCTGAATGAGATAAAGGACAATTATCCCGGAATGGAGATAATAATGTACAATGCGACAGGAAGTATAGAAGAGTACAATCTCCTTAAAGAGTTTTGCGATGCTTACAATGTAACTTTTATCACTCCCCTAATCTTCATTGGAAACGAATGCGTACCAGGGTATGTCAGCAAAGAAACTACGGGTCTGGAGATAAAGGAAAAACTCGATTACTGTCTTGAACATGGATGTATAGACCCCATGGACAAGGTGAAAGGTATAGGTGAGATGACAAAAGAAAAAGCTGTCGAGATATCGAAGAATGATCCTTTAGTCCAGGATCTTTTGAAGGATTTTCCAAATGCGGGCTACGAAGTAGACATAGGGGAGGAGAAATATATCGTAAAATGGACTGCGAAAAACAGGACTGTTTATGTGAAGATAGACTTGAGTGGAAAGATTTTAAACAGTTGGAAAGAAAAAACAGAGGTTATAACAATTCCATTTTTTGGAGAGATAGATCCTTCTAAGATAAGTCTGCCACTTCTCACCATCGTAATCGGTGGTCTCGACGGATTCAATCCATGTGCTATTTGGGTCCTCTGCTTTTTACTCACACTTTTGATATATGTAAGAGACAGGAAAAGGATGTTAGTAGTAGGCCTCATCTTTGTTTCCACATCGGCATTTGTGTATTTCCTCTTCATGACAGCATGGCTGAACCTCTTTTTGTTGATAGGGTATGTCGATATTATGAGAATTATAATCGGAATAATAGCAGTAACGGCAGGGATAGTAAATATGAAGGATTTTTTCTTTTTCAGGAGGGGAATCTCTCTCACGATACCTGAGTCTAAAAAATCGGGGCTTATAAAAAGAATGAGAAACCTTACTCAGGAAAAAAGTATGGCTGCACTGGTTATAGGAACGATCGCATTAGCATTCTTTGCCAATCTCATTGAACTTCTCTGTTCTATGGGATTACCTGCAATATACACAAGAATACTTACTCTAAATGCTCTATCTTCAATTCAATACTACCTATATTTAGTTGCATACAATATTATTTATGTAATACCTCTGTTTACAATTGTAATAGTATTTGTTATAACTATGGGAAGAAGAAAGCTCAGTGAAAGACAGGGGAGAATTCTGAAGCTTGTAAGCGGATTATTGATGCTGACCCTAGGATTGCTGCTGATATTAAAACCCGAGATTCTTATCGTAGGATAAAGAATAAATATAAAAAATGCGACATATATGAATGGTCTCTGCGGCACTCTTCGCATTGTCTTCCGTAAGTTTTGCAGAGTAATAAGAAAAATAGAAAGATTTAGCAGTAGCTAAGACAATTAAAAAGGAAAGAAGTGAGAGTTTAAGTCTTCTAACACATTCTCCAAAATTTAGTTTTTATAACTTCTTTATATCTATTGCCTTCGGTCCTCTATCTGAATCTTCTACCTCAAATTCAACTTGGTCTCCCTCATTGAGGGATATTCCCTCTGGTATGGAAGTTCGGTGGACAAAGACATCCTTTCCATCTTCACCTTCAATGAAACCATACCCTTTCCTAAAATTATACCATTTGACGGTTCCTTTCATTTTCTCATCTCCTCAGACTATGGAGCCTGAACTTTTTCAAGGAACTAAAACAAGGCCCCAAAACGAACTGTGAAACCTGTGTTTACATTCCTTTGAAAGTAACTGTATCTATCTACTTTAAAAAGATTACTATTGTAAGATTTGTTATACTAAAATAGAAATCATGCTCGCGCGCATTAACTTAGCTTCCCAAGTTAATTACTAAAGCTTAGAACTCTGTTGATTTTTATCGAAATAAAAATAAAAAGAAAACATATTCAATATCTTCTTTTAAATTCTCTCTTGAATATCTTCTCAGATATATTATTGTCAGAATTCACCTCTATATCCTCCTCTACTTGTTCTATTTTTCCGTACTTCCCTGAATTCAATCTTACAGCCCCTTTAAAGAGGCTAGTATACCCATTTTCCAATTTATATGTCTTTCCTCCTTCCAATGTTCCAATATCCTTATCCCACAATGTCATGATGACCGTGGCAGTTTCATCTCCAACTATGGCTTCTACAAATTTGTGTGAGGATCCATCCCTTTGGGACATTACCTCTCTTTCTTCTCCAATAGAAACGACTTTGAAGGTCACTTCTATCTCTCTATTTCTCGGACCTAATTCCTCTATTTTCATTCTTTTTCCTCCAAAATATAATACAATTTAGATTTATATAGAGGGGTATAAAAAGTTTCCCATGAAATTATAATTGCTTCTTTCATAACTGATTTTTTGCAATATTTTTTAAAGAAGTATTCAAAAAATTAATATTGAGGAGTTAAAATGCAAAGAAAACTTCCAGGAATCTGTGGAATCTTGGCGCCTGTAATCGCTTTTGTAGCTATATCTCTATCGATCCACATGCACCCATGGTTCTCCTGGAGAGGGAACGCATTGAGTGATCTCGGCGCTCTTGGAGTACCATACAATACTATTTTTAACATGGGGCTCATTATCACTGCCCTGGTGTCTTTGATATTTGTATCCGGGCTTCCTGAAATAATTAAAGACAAAATCAGCCGTGCAGGAATTCTTTTTTTCGTGATCTCTATTGTTTTTCTTCTTGGGATAGGCATCTTTCCTGAGGGCACATCTCTCCATGGGAGTGTATCTGTAGCTTTTTATACTTTTGCAACGGTATCTTTAGTTTTGATCGGAATAGGATTAATGTGGAAACGTTCCGAACGAAAATACGGATTATTTACCTTGTTATTGTTAGGAACAGCTCTTTTTCTATGTTTTGGATTTTCATGGTCTGCTATAGCAATTCCAGAAAGTATTGGCGCAGGAGCAATAGGGATCTGGAGCATAGTTTTTGGATTGAGGATCTTGTATGAACGTACGTAACAGGCTTCATAGTAAAACTTTAAATTTATCCGTTTCGTTACTTATCATATGAGAAAAAGTATGCTCCTTGAAAATATAAAGAAAGCAAGGATAAGAGGAAAGATCTCCTACAAGTTCAGGCCAAAGGATGTACAGGAAAAATGCCCCGGATTTGCCAGATCCACATATTACTCCTTTTTATCAAGGCACATACATGGGAAAGAGTACAAGGAATATTTCATAAGATATTCTAGAGGCATCTACAGTTTGAAAGATGATCCTGTCGTTAATGAAAGGAGTTTGCTGGAGTTTGTATCATGAAAATAGAAGATTATTTAGGAACTGAGAGAGTATTTTTTGCCCCATCAGGAAGTATGACTATCTTTTCTGTTCTCCATGCTTTTAGAAGAAAAACTCTTGGAATACCAGATCAGGGATGTTTCAATATTTTGGAGATTGTAGAGCTTTTAGATATGAAGTATAGATTTATAAAGACAGAAAAAGGTCTGGTAATACCCGAAAATATAAAAGATGTGGATATATTCTTTTTTTCTTCATTTTCAGGATATTTGGTAGAAAATAATGTCGAGAATATACATATTCACTGCAAAAAAAATAAAATACTCTCCATTGAGGATATCTCATCAGGTTTTTCGTATCCAAAATTTGGAAAAGGAGATATTGTAGTTTGTTCCACGGGGAGCCCTAAGATTTTAGAATGCGGATGGGGTGGATTTGCAGCGTATAGAGGAATTGAAAGCTCCAGAATCTTTGAATTCGCGAAAATAAATCAAGAATATAAAGAAAAGTTGGATATGGAATTAGAAAATGCAGAATCCAAACTTCAAAGATTATTAAAATATAGCTATATATTAAAGGATTTCAATTTTGAAGTTTTTTTTAAAGACTCTAACGGTATTTCTGTTTTTGTAAAAACAGAAACTCCAAAAAAAATTTTAAGGACACTGAATAAAGAAATAAAACCTGATACGGGAAGGTCTTTATTTACAAGATGTCCGAGATTCGATAGAATTCTTGAAAAGGGATTTGTTATAGAGACAATAAAAATATGGAAAAGAAGTGAAGATGAAGTTTTGGATATTGGAAGAAAAATAGAGAAGGTGATAAAATGTTTGGATCTATAAAAAAATACTTGCTGACAGGATTGGTTATCGTGATTCCAGTTGTGATTACTGTTTACATATTCTACTATGTTTTTACATGGATAAACTCCATAATCGAAGGCATAGCTTCCGAGTTCCTTTACAGGTATCTTCCTGAAATCCCAGGGCTCACCATAATAATCTCACTTGTCATTATCTTCGCAATAGGGATCTTTGCGAGTGTCTCAGTTGGAAAATCTGCCTTAAAATATATAGACAAATGGATGAGCAAGATACCTTTGGTCAGTGAACTTTATTTCACCATTAAGCAGGCTTCGGAAACTATACTTATACAGAAAGAAGGATTTGAAAGAGCAATTCTTGTAGAATATCCAAGAAAAGGAGTTTTTGCTTTGGGATTTGTCACGGGAGAAAGTTACAGAGAGATAAAGGAATCTGCAGATGACAGTAAATTGATAAATATTTTCATTCCGACATCACCAAATCCTACCTCTGGGTATCTTATTTTTGTCCGAAAATCTGAAGTAAAGGATGTGGATATCACTATTCAGGAAGCCATAAAAATAATAATCTCTGGTGGATTTCTGAAAAAAGAAGAATTAAAAGAAAAATAGATTATATGCACCAGACTACCTTAGTTCTGTTCTTTTTATTCCACTCCTCTATGGATTCAGAAAATTTCTTTTCGATATCTTCCCTGTATATCGTGTTCATGGAGCAGAAAGGTATTATCCTACCGTCAGGAGTAGCATAGTGAATTATGCACCTTGAAACTCTATCTTCTCTTAAATTGTACGGATCCTGGAAGTGCATGCAGCCTATCATCAATCCTTTGTAATGGAACTCACTGAGAGTGTTATAGTTCGGATTTTTTAGAACTTTTGTTACCACTCCTACAATATCAAAAGGTGCTTTCTTCCTATTAACAACTTTTGGGAGCTCTGTCATAGCCATCTTTAAAAGTCTAGGTTTTTTAAGAGTACCACCTTTCTTAACTATCTCGGTAGCTTTTTTTATTAGATCGAAGAATTTATCCACATCCACAAAATCGTTTATGGGAATTATCTCATGCCCATCATCTGTATCTTTTATGAATACATATGTTGCAGATCCGCAGTGAGGGTGGCATGTAAACTCTGGCTGCGGAACACCTCTCAAAACTTCAACAAGTTTTGATATGGATACGACACACGGGATGGGATAGAAATCCTTTGCCTTTATCTGGCCGTTTGTCTGTTCTTCAACAATTTTTTCGAAATCCGGGATCGTTATTCTCTGTTCTCTTAATTCTTCTGTCGAGATTCTTCCTGTAAATGAGACAGGCTGTATATTCACGCTTCTTACAATATCGATATTATCGATGGCAAACTTTATAAT
Source organism: Thermococci archaeon (assembly GCA_030668905.1). Classification (GTDB taxonomy): domain Archaea; phylum Methanobacteriota_B; class Thermococci; order Methanofastidiosales; family B48-G16; genus B48-G16. The sequence continues at coordinate 763 of DAOVEQ010000036.1, read as the reverse complement.
ATCCCCAATTTGATCGTCATTCATACCTTTCACAAGTGTCGGGACTAACGTGATGCCCAATTTAGCTTTTCTACAGGCTTCAATGGCTTTTAATTTTTCTGGGAGAAGATTCCTGCCTCTGGCTTCTATGTATGGTTTCTCAGTAAGACCATCAAACTGTAAATACACCGTATTCAATCCTGCATCTTTCAGTTTTTGAGCAAGTTCAGGCTTGTAAGCAAGTCTCAGACCGTTTGTAGCAATCTGTACATGGGTATATCCAACATCTTTGGCGAGTTTTACCAGCTCAACTATATTGTCTCTCATCAAAGGCTCTCCACCCGAATACTGTATTGCTTTGGCACCTACAGGCATTTCATTTTTCATGTTTTCAAGCATCTCTTTTATCTGATCTACAGTTGGTTCATACACATATCCTGCCGCATTTGCATTTGCAAAACATATGGGACATCTCAAGTCGCATCTGTTGGTAACATCTATGAGCCCCAATACAGTATGTGATTTGTGATTTGGACAGAGTCCACAGTCAAATGGACAACCTTTAAGTTCTTTCGTATTTGGGTTCTGCACCCCCGTTTTATCCACCACGTATCCTTTTGCCCTCTTATACATCTCCGCATCACTCCAGAACACATCCTCAAAATGTCCGTGCTCTTCACAGTCCTTTTCTATGATCACTTTACCGTCTACTTCTCTGAGTCTTGCTTCTATTCGCTTAAAACACACGGGACATATACTTTTTGTGGTATCTAAAATTTTTCCA
>DAOVEQ010000032.1 GCA_030668905.1 Thermococci archaeon | reverse complement strand
AGAAAAGACAGGCTACAGTTATAGTATTGAGAGAAGCACATCCGGGATACATAATGCCCGTTGGCGTGTGGCACGTTCGAGAGAATGTTAGAAACGCTATGAAGAGTAAACCTCTAAAGTTCGATACTCTCGAAGAAGCTCTTTTAAGAGTTGCAGAAAGACTTGAGATACCTATAAACTTCTGGGTAGAAAATTCGGATCTTCTCAGGAAAAATTTTACCCAGAAAAAACTCACTCACTGGATTTAATAATTCTGACCTTTGAGATCTTTTTTTCATCCATTTTTTCTATAATGAATTTATTGCCCTCATACTCGACCTCTTCTCCCTCTTCAGGCACTTTATCGAGGTACTCCATCATGAAACCTGCCAGTGTATCAAACGGATCACTTGGAAGCTGCAAACTCATTTTTTCGTTAAGTTCATCTATGGGAAGCCTTGCATCAACTATGGCTGTATTCTTATCCAGGTATGTTATCTCATCCTTTGCCACATCATACTCATCGAATATATCTCCAACTATCTCCTCTATGAGGTCCTCCAATGTCACCAAACCTATAACAGCTCCATACTCACCTACTACTATAGCCATGTGCACCCTTTTTTTCTGCATTTCCCTGAGAAGATCATCAGCTCTCTTTGTCTCAGGTATAAAATAAGCTTCTCTTTTAATTTTATCAGCGGAAACATTGAAATTTCCATCTTTAAGATATTTCAAAAGATCTTTTATATACAATATCCCCACAATATCATCTATTTCATCTTTATATACAGGGAACCTGGAATATCCTCCTTTTATTGCTTTTGCCAGAACTTCTTTCATGCCCTCTTCGGCTTCTACACAGACCATATCAACTCGTGGGATCATGATCTCTTTAACTCTCGTATCCCCAAACTCAAATATACTTGTTATCATCTCTTTCTCGTCTTCTTCAATCGTTCCTTCCGCCCCGCTCACATCTATTAGTGTTTTGATCTCATCTTCTGTAAACATGGGAGTATTTTTAACATTTTTTCCTAAAAAAAGATTTGAAATTCCAGTAAAAGCTAAACTTAAAGGATAAAATATCTTTGATAGCAGATCAAACAAAGGAGCTACAAAAAGAGCTAAAGACTCAGCTTTTCTTATTGCATAATTCTTTGGTGTTATCTCACCAAACACTAAGATCAAAAATGTCATTACGCCTACAGCAACTCCGATTCCCTTGCTTCCAAAAAAATCTATTGCCAATGACGTGGCTATCGAAGATGCAGAGATATTAACCAAATTATTGCCGATCAAAATGGTTGTTAGAGTCTTTTCGGAATTATTTTTAAGTTTTTCGAGAGTTTTGGCTTTTTTATTCCCTCTACTAACTAAATGTTTGACTTTCAATAAGTCTATGTGAGTAAATGCAGTTTCGGCACTGGAAAATAAAGCTGACAAAAATAGCAGTGCTATCAGCAATACAATTTCCAGTAGAATCTTTTCACTGATCAATTGAGATCAAACTCCGATCTATTTCCATTACCCTTTTTTTTCTTTTTCCTCTTTAAAAATCTTTTGGTTTTGAGAAGAAAATACTGAAAAGTATGCAAAGGTAGTTATAATGTAGTTAGTATGAAAATACGTCCCTGAGTTCAATAATTAAAAAAATAAACAATTAGCGAGAAATAAATGCAATAATAGCAATATTATATCTTTTACTTAATATTATAAAGACATCTGTTTAATATTTTTAGTTTTTGACTTACAATTAGTTAAAAAGAAACATTTTTAAAGTTATTCCTATTTTATTAAAATATGATTGAAGATATAATCAAAATTATTAAAAATGAGAATGTAAAGATAATGCGATTTAAATTTGTGGATACCTCTGGAAAGATGTATGCCATGTCGACCACTCAAAAAAATTTAAGAAATGTTTTAGAGAACGGAATAAGTTTTGACAGTTCATCCATTCCTAATTTCTCACAGATTTTCGAGAGCGATATGAAAATGTTTCCAGATCTTGAAACCTTCAGAGTTTTACCTTATGAAAGAAAAGAAGCTTCATTCATATGCGACATAAAGTATCCCAACAAAAAAACCCATGAAAAATGTACTAGAACATTACTGAAAGATAAAATTAAAGCCATCGAGTACGACTATATTATTAAACCGGAGTTGGAGTACTTTCTCATCAAGGACGATAAGCCTCTGGACAAAAATTACTACATGGACACATCCTTTGAGGAGTTAGGATACAAAATAACAGAGGAAATTGTTTTATTTATGGAGTCCATAGGGATAGAGATAGAGAAATTTCACCATGAAAATGGGAAGGGACAGTATGAAATAGAATTTTCACCTGGAAGTGCTGTTTTGATGGCTGATGCGATAATATTATTCAAGGATATATCAAAGAGGATTGCAAATAAATACGATATCCAGATCAGCTTCCTTCCAAAACCGTTCCCAAACGAGCCCGGCACAGGTATGCACTTTCATCAAGCTCTGGTAAAAAATGGAAAGAGTGTATTTTATGATAAAGGTCTGACTGAATTTGGAAAAAAATTTATTTCTGGACAATTAAGGCATGCTCCTGCCCTCACAAGAATCCTCAATCCGACAGAAAACTCATACGAAAGAATCTTGGGAGGTAAAGAAGCTCCAAGATATATCTGCTGGGGATACTCAAACAGATCTACCCTGATAAGAGTCCCTTCTTCCGGAAAAATAGAAATAAGATCCCCAGATCCTTCATGCAATCCTTATTTAGCCTTTTCTACCCTTTTAGAAGCTGGACTTTCAGGAAAAGAAGAGATACCGCCAGTACAAGAGAATGTTTATAAGTTCCCTGAAGAAAAACTGAGAAGATATAAGATAAAAGAGCTGCCAAAAAGTTTGAAAGAGAGTGAAGAAGAATTTAAAAAAGACACTTTATTTAAAAATTTTCTAAAATATTTTTAAAGTTATGAAAAAATTTATATTATCTAGAAACTAAAATTTTTCTATGTTGTTAAAAAACATTACATGGGAAGAAGCTGAAAAAGTTTTAAAAAATAATGTAGTTGTAGTACCAGTGGGATCGACGGAACAGCACGGCCCGCAAAATCCGCTGGGAACGGATCATTTAATAGCGGAAAAATTTGCGCAGAAATTAGATGCAGTAGTACTTCCCACAGTACCAATCGGCATCTCTAAACATCACAGATTTTTTTCCGGGACGCTCTGGGTTTCTTATGAAAGTTTCAAAAATTATCTATTGGACATATGTATGGCGCTTAAATATCACGGTGTCACAAAGATACTCTTTGTCAATGGACACGGTGGAAATACACCCTGTTTAATGGATATAGCACTTCAGATGAGAGATGAAAATGTTTTTGTTGGGATCTATGAATGGTGGAGATCTATTCCTGAAGAAATAACAAAAAAGCTCTATCCTGAGAGTCCTGCAAAGTATATGGGTCACGCTGCTTCTGCAGAAACATCTTTAAATCTTTTTTTATGCCCAGAACTTGTAAAGATGGAAAAAGCTAAAAATGTTGATACTCTATGGGCACCAAAAAAATTTGGAGGCATTGTAACTCACGAAACAAAGGATTTTACTGACTGCGGTGTTGTAGGATTTTCAAAAGATGCTTCTCCCGAAAAGGGAAAAATAATATTTGAAGCCTGTCTTGAAGAGCTTAAAAAACTCGTTGAATATATAAAGGAAGTGCAAATATGAGCGAGGCCCTTGTTAAAGTCTACAGAAATGAGTTAGTAGAAAGTATTCACAGAGGCTCTGTTGCTGTAGTAAATAAGAATGGAGACCTTCTTTACTACGTGGGAGATCCATACTATGTAACATACATGAGATCGTCTGCAAAGCCCCTTCAGGCTATTCCTGCTGTGGAAAGCGGTGCGTTAGAAAAATATAGGATAAATGAAAGAGAGCTCGCTACGATAGTAGCCTCACATAGTGGAGAAGATATTCACATAGAGGCAGTAAGCTCTATTCTAAATAAAATAGGCCTGGATGAAACTTATCTAAAATGTGGTATTCACATGCCCTACTCAAAGGGAGCAATGAAAAAACTAATACTAAAAAGAGAAGAGCCCACCCCCATATACAACAACTGTTCAGGAAAGCATTCGGGGATGCTTCTCCTTGCAAAGATGAAAAGCTATCCTTTAGAAAAATATTACGAACGTGAACATCCTGTGCAAAAAGAGATTTTGAAAACTATGAAATATACAACAAAATGTGAAAAGATAAAAATAGGAATTGACGGTTGCGGTGTTCCCGTTTTCGGGATGCCGTTATACAATATGGCTCTAGGATTTGCAAGGCTTACCAATCCAGAAGATTTGGAAAGAACAAAAAGGGAAGCGGCTGAGAAAATAGTGCATGCAATGCAGAGTTACCCTGAAAACGTGGCTGGAACAAAAAGATTTGACACAGACCTTATGAAAACAACGAAAAAAGTAATAGGAAAGAACGGGGCTGAAGGTGTATACTGTCTTGGAGTTCTAAATAAAGGGATCGGGATAGCTTTAAAAATAGATGACGGAGCGAAGAGGGCTAAAACTCCTGTAATAATAGAAATTTTAAAAAAGTTAAATATTTTGAACGGAAAAGAATTAGAAATGCTTAAAAATTACCATATTCCTCTGAGTAAAAATCATCAGGGAAAAATAGTAGGTAAAATTGTTCCTGAGTTTGATCTTCACTCTTTTTCAGAGCGAGAAACTATATAATACAACAAAATAATCAGTATCCCCACGAGAATTAAGATCTGCCCCAACATTAATTTTTGTACGGAGTTTAAAGTGGCCAGGTATATCTTTATCTTCCCCTGGAACGCAACTATTACTAGGAAAATTACTATCAATGCTATAAACTTTTTATCCATACTTACTATATATACCAGAACTTTATAAATCTAACTTAGTTAATACTTCATAGCTTTATCTACAAGTTCCTTTGGCAACGGCTTAGTCACAAGCGATACTACTATAAATGTTACCCAGCCAACTATCTGTCCAGGAATAATAGCCTGGATTCCGTGAAAGTTCTGTCCTTTAAGCCCAAAAACTAATGTCCAGAGTAATACTGTCAGAAATCCTAAGATTGTACTGGAAAGGATACCTTTGTCAGTCCCTCTCTTCCAGAATAATCCGCACACCAGAGGTGGTACAAAAGCAGCACATGAAGCTGCCGCCCCGAAGTTGAAAATATCAGCTATTGTTCCGAGCTTTAGATACGAAAGTCCAAAGGCTATTGCTATCATCAATACAGTTGAAACTTTGGATGCTTTCAATATGGTTTTATCTGAGATTTTAGCTGGAAATAAAGGCTGGAGTAAATCCCTGACAAATGCAAATGAAGCTTGTAATGTTGTAGCTGCTGCAGTTGACATCGATGCAGCCACCACCGCTGAAAGTGCTACACCTATCCCTACAGCAGGTAAGACTGCCCTAAATAACATTGGCATGACCTGATCCACCTCAACGCCGCTTCCCAAAATAACACGACCCATTGGGCCGACAAAGTATACTGTGAAGAGTACCACAAATGACCATACTGTAACGATTGGTATCGCAAGTGTAATTGATCTTGTATTTTTAGCTGAGTAAAGCATCGAGATTATCTGAGGCATACCCCATGGAATAAGGCTCGTTACGAGGCATAAAGAGATCAAGAACCACCAGCCCCCTGTTCCCGGCATAGTGACAAACTCTTTCCCAAACTCGCTCCCCAACGTCTCAAAACCGGAAGTAAAACCAACTTTATAAATAACGCCAGATAGCAGAACGATCATCCCAACGATCATTACTGCACCCTGGAGGAAATTAGCATAGATCGTGGAAAGGATGCCACCCATTGTGATATAGAATCCGATGACAGCAACTATAATAATTAACGCATAAAGAAACTGGATCTCAAAGATCACCTGGAAAAGACGTGCAGTTCCTGTGAGTACGGCCACAGAATAAGCCATCATAGAGAACATGACGATAATACCAAGAACAGGTCTTACCTGAGGACTTTTGTATCTCTGTGATAAAAGCTCCATGACCGTATAAGAGCCAAGATTCTCCTGCATTTTTCTAACTCTCTTTCCCATAACTACCCAGGCTAAATAAGTCATGATAAGAATATTGGTAGCTGCTATCCAGAGCATAGATGCTCCGATCTTGTAAGAGAGACCCCCATATCCTATAATAAGGGTAGCGCTGTAACAGGTAGCACCATAAGCCAGTGCGATGGCCCAGGGACCTACTGTATGAGAGGCAAAATAGTAATCTTTTGCCGTCTTTGTTTTTCTACTTCCATAAACACCGATGATAATATTGGCAATAACATACAAAACAAATATACCGATAGCGATCTTTAGATATTCCTCTACTGGAACAAGTTCAGCTTCCATTAATCTTCCTCCTCAGATTTTGTTAAAAATGGATAGACTAGTGCGAGGATAATCGTTATAATTCCAACGATCCAGGCTCCAAAAATACCCGGACTCATACCAAAAATATAACTCGCCATAGTGCATTATAGAAAATACGATTTATAAGTCTTTTGGTTTGAATTCTCAAAACCCGATCTACATAGTGACGATCATTTTCACGTATTTTAGATTTTTATTTTCACGAAAAGTTTATAAAGTATTACTTAGTAAGTATTATTGTGATCTTATGACAGTGAGCACCTTGACTAAGAAAGGACAGATAACTCTCCACAAAAACATAAGGGAGAAGCTGGGATTGAAGGAAGGAGATAGAGTGAATGTTGTTTGCGAAGGAGATGAGATTATCATGAAAAAAGTGAAAGAAAAAAGCATAGTGGACTCAGTAGCAGGAACGATAGATATCGATCCAAACATACTCAGAGAAAGAAAAACTCTTAGCAGATTTGGCGAATGGAATGAAGAAGATCACAGTTGATTCTGATGTTCTTATAGATATTCTCACTTCAAAAAAGATACCGGAGGAGAAAAGAAAGTTTTCTTCAGAGTTTGTAAAGCAAAAGATCGAGTTTGGAGATTACATAGGGTATATTTCAGCATTCACCTGTTTTGAAATTTATAAGGGGGCAAAATCAGAACATGCTAATGCAAAAAAATTGATCTCTTTGTTTAATGAAGTAGGTATAGATTGCAAAGTAGCTGAAAAAGCAGGAAATATAAGAAGAAGATACATAAAAAGCGATGGAGATTCAATAATCGCAGCCACATCTCTTCTAACAGGGTCTTCTCATCTAATAACATGGAACAAGAAAGATTATGTGAATATAAAAAAACTGAGAGTTCTAACACCTGAGGAAGGATTGGAGAGTTTGTGATCGATAAATTTATATGAAACTCAGACCAATCTCTAACAATGGGTTTAAAGTTTGATATAATTCCTGAGGAGGATTTCTCTTACCGGGAGAAAGAGAAAGGAAAAACACCAGAGGTTTAAGCAGAACTAAATAGTATGGAAACTTTACTTTAAGCTCGCGAATTAAGAAACTAAAAACTCCCTTCTCAAAAACTATTTATAAATTTCTTCAGATGATAAAGCATGATGATTAAAAATGGGTTAGTTTACTACAAGGGAGAGATCGTTAAAAAAGATATTGAGATAGAGGATAATAAAATTGTTAAAATAGGGAAAAACTTGGAAGGAGAAAGTTATAATGCTGAAAAAAAATTAATTCTTCCTGGCCTTGTGAATACACATACACATTTGGCAATGACATTATTGAGGGGCTATGCGGATGATTTGCCTTTGAATGAATGGCTTGAAAAGTATATCTGGCCTGTAGAATCTAAATTAAAAGGTGAGGATGTCTATTATGGAAGTTTATTGGGAATTATCGAGATGATAAAAAGCGGAACTACGTGTTTTAACGACATGTACTTTTTTATGGACAGAGTAGCTGATGCCGTTGTAGAATCTGGGATTAGAGGAGTTTTAAATCATGGATGCATAGAACTCTTTGACTCAAAAAGAGGGGAGAAGGAAATAAAAGAATCTCTGAGGATAATGAAGATATGCGAGAAAAATGATAGAACTGAGTTCATGTTTGGTCCCCATTCTCCGTATACATGCTCAAAAGAGTTTTTAATGAAAATAAAAGATCTTGCTTATAAATATCAAAAATATGTACACATACATGTCTCGGAAACGAAAAATGAAGTAGAAAATATAGAGAAAGAACATAAGATGAAACCTATGGAATATCTAAAAGATTTCCTAAATGAGAATGTATTGATAGCCCATGCTGTTCATTTAACAAAAAATGAAATTAAAATTCTAAAAGAAAAAAATGTAAAGATCTCGCACAATCCTGTATCGAACTTAAAACTCTCCTCTGGAATTGCTCCCATTCCCGAGTTATTGAGAAATGATATCTTGGTTTCCTTGGGAACTGACGGAACTGCATCCAATAACTCTCTCAATATTTTTGAGGATTTAAAGATAATGGCGTTGATACATAAACTGAAAGATCCCAAAAATTTAAATGTCAATGAATGTTTGAAAATAGCTACAGAAAATGGAGGAAAAGCTTTGAATCTGAAAATAGGAAAGATAGAAGAGGGATA
>DAOVEQ010000001.1 GCA_030668905.1 Thermococci archaeon | reverse complement strand
CTGTCCGCAGTCCCCGCGGGAGATGTTATTGCTCTTGAAGATGTCTTTGGAATAGTAAGTCCTGATGACGCAATTATAGGGACTAAAAGCATGGTAGTTTTATCTCCTGGAACTCCCCCAATACTGTGTTTATCTGCAATTATATCTCTTTTTATATCCAATCTGTTACCCGTTTCCGTCATAGCTTTTATTAATCCCTCTATTTCTTTCTTGGATAATCCTCTTATATACAAAGCTGTAATAAATGCAGCTAACTCCAGGTCATTCAAGTTTCTGTCTACAACATCCCTTACAATTTCTTTAAGCTCTTCTTCCTCTAACTCTATTCCGTCTATCTTATTTCTTATATGCTCCTTAGATTTAAAAATCGTAATTGGCTTTATATCTATCTCTTGATTATCTTTTAAGTTTAAAATCTCTCTGATCTCTTCATATACGACAGCTTCTCCCCTCTTTACAAATTTAGAGCTGGTGTTCACTATAGCTGTCAGTTTATCGTTTATACAAACTCTATCCAAAGAATGAAGCCCTAATTCCAAAGCGTCTAATTCATTCAGAATAACGATAGTTTTGCCAGCAGCATCCAGATCCAAAGGTCTTACTTTAAGTCTCATGAAAAAACTTTCTCTATCCCATTTTTATACCTTCCCTAAGATGTCCTAAGAAATTTCTTAAGGAGATAAACAAATTTCAGTGGCAAATCTTTTTAGTTCTACACTATGTAATCGAAAACTTTAAATAGATTTATGTCAATCACTTATGAATAGTAAAAGGAGGTAGAAAAAAATGAAAAAAGAATGGAAATGGATGGGCCTCTTAATAGTGGCCGTAATGGTAGCTTCGACTTTGAGTGGATGCATAAGTGAAAAAGAAGAAACACCTGCACCTACTGAAGCACCGGGCAAATATGGCGGAACCTTAGTTTTTGGTTCCAGCGGAGATGCTGTAAGACTTGATCCAGCAGATGTTACAGACGGTGAGTCTATTCAGAGAATGGACAACATACACGAAGGTCTTGTGCAGTATGATGGTGGGACAACGAACATAAAACCGTGTCTTGCTACAGACTGGACTGTTTCAGATGACAAGAAAACGATTACATTCAATCTTAGGAAGGGTGTTAAATTCCACCACGACTATGGTGAAGTGACAGCAGACGATGTTGTATTCTCATTTGCAAGACAGTACGACGAAAACAACTGGTACCACGATAAAGGTAATTGGTCATACTGGGGCTGGATGTTTATGGATATAGAAAGTGTAGAAAAGATAAACGACTACAAAGTTGCTATCCACATGAAGAACCCCAATTCTTCAATGATGACCAGCCTTGCAATGTTCACTGTTTGTATTGTCAGTGAAGATGCTGCTAAAGACTATGGAGAAGATTACTTCAAGAATCCTGTTGGTACAGGACCATTCGAGTTTGTAGAATGGGTAAAAGACGACCACATAACTCTCAGAGCCTTTGAAGACTACTGGGACGGAAGAGCTTACTTGGACAAGGTGATATTTAGAGTCATAACAGATCCTTCAGCAAGACTTATGGCACTACAGACAGGAGAAATCCAGGGAATGGAGCACGTCGATCCATCGCAGCTCGCCATTATAGAAGCAGATGCTGATCTGCAATTAATTTCACAGGCGGGAATGAACGTTGGATACGTAGCACTGAACTGTGGAGAAGGTTATGTAGACGCCAATAAAAACGGAAAGTGGGATGCAGGTGAAGAAGTTGATGTACCCGGAGCTTTCGAGCCGTTTAAAGACGTTCGTGTAAGACAGGCTATAGCATATGCAATTAATAAAGAATCAATCGTAAGAAACCTGTACAAGGGAGCAGCCAGTGTTGCAACGCAGGGACAACCATCTTCATTGTTCGGATGGAATGCCGATATCGTGGGATACCCATACAATCTGGAGAAGGCAAAACAGCTCTTAGCGGATGCAGGATATCCAGATGGATTCAAAGTAACAATGTGGTACATGCCTGTTTCAAGACCGTATTTCCCTACGCCTACTGAAATAGCCGAGGCAATACAGGCAGACCTTGCAAAGGTCGGTATTGAGGTTGAGCTCTTTACAGAGGACTGGGGTGCGTATCTCGGGGATACTGAAGAGGGAGAGCACCAGGCGTGCATGCTAGGTTGGTCAGGTGACAACGGTGATCCTGATAACTTCCTGAATGTCCTTTATGGAGAGGATAAAGCTACTGTGGGAAGTGCTGGAAACGTCGCATTCAAGAGAAATGAAAAATTCCAGGACCTCTTAGATGCAGCGCTTTTGACGTTCGACCAGGCAGAGAGAGCTGCGTATTACGAAGAAGCAAATGTACTTCTTACGGCGCAGTGTTCGCACGTATTCATAGCTCACTCCAATCAGAACCTCGCTTTCCTAAGTACGGTGCACGGCTACATTATACATCCAACAAGCAGAAAGTTCTTCTATCCTGTGTGGTTAGAAGAGTAAATTCTTTCTTTTTTTTTTCTTTTTGAGGCAAATCTATGAAGGAATATATCTTAAAAAGGTTGGCAATGCTCGTTATTGTATTGCTTGGAGTATCTTTAATTACATTCGTATTAGTTAGGGCAGCACCCGGAGATCCCGCAGTAAACCTTTTAGGTCAGCATGCAACTGCTGAAAAAATCGAAGAAATACGAGAGAAGTATCATCTCAACGATCCTATTTATGTTCAATATTATATATGGCTCAAGATGGCTGTAAAAGGAGACTTTGGGAGGTCAATAGAGTCTCGTGAGTTTGTTACCCGTGAAATCATGGAGAGGGTACCTATGACACTGGAATTATCTCTAATTGCTATGATAATAGCCTCTGTTATTGGAATTATTGCAGGTATAATATCTGCTGTTCATCAATATTCAGCTGCTGATTATGGTGTTATGATTGGGGCTCTTTTTGGGATATCTATGCCTGTATTCTGGTTGGGGCTTATGTTGATGTTTATCTTCAGTGTTAAACTTGGAATAACACCTGTAGGGGGAAGATTAACAGCAGGAATGGAACTTGAAAGAATAACGGGAATGTATATCCTTGACAGTATTCTAACACTTAACGGGACAGCACTTGTAGACAGTATTAAACATCTTATTCTACCATCGGTAGCACTGGCTACCATACCTATGGCGACGATAGCAAGAATGACGAGATCTTCCATGCTCGAAGTTTTAAGGCAGGATTATATCAGAACGGAAAGAGCAAAAGGTCTTTCCGAAAGAGCGGTTGTTTACAAACATGCTATAAAAAATGCGCTGATCCCAATAGTCACTGTAATCGGGATGAATATCGGTCTACTTATGGGCGGTGCCGTTCTTACAGAAACAATATTCTCTCTTCCAGGACTTGGTAAGTACATAGCTGATGCAATACTTGCTTATGATTATCCTGTAGTCCAGGGATTTACATTAATTTTTGCTACAGTATTCGTGCTGGTAAATCTAGCTACAGATATTTTATACCTGTATATAGATCCAAGAATTAAGTATAAGTGATCATCATGACGGAAGATACGAAATTTAAACGTAGAACAAGAACGCAGGACACTATAAGACAGTTGAAAAAGAACAAGACAGCTATGGTAGGTCTTGCCATGCTTCTAGCAATATTCATCCTCTGTATAGGTGCACCTATATTTGCTCCCCATGGCCCATATGATGCCGATCTCGATCGTGGAAGCAAGCCCGGATTCTGGTCCGATGATTGTATACCAGGATATTATCTAGGAACTGACTACCTGGGTAGAGATCTACTTTCAAGGATTCTTTATGGAGGCAGAGTTACGCTCAGTGTTGGATTTGTCGCTCTGGGATTTGCTCTAATCGTAGGGACATCTATGGGTATGTCAGCAGGGTATTTTGGGGGTAAGATAGACAGTATACTCATGAGAATAGTAGATATACTCTTTGCATATCCTGCTCTTCTCCTCGCGTTAGTAATAGCAGGTACACTTGGCAGAGGGATCGATAAGGCGATGCTTGCCATAGGAGTAGTATATACTCCTCAGATGGCGCGAGTGATGAGGGGAGCGGTACTTATCATTAAAGAGACAGAGTACATAGAGGCAGAACATGCCATAGGGTCATCCACATCAAGGATAATCTTTAAGCACGTGCTACCCAATTCCCTGGCTCCCATAATCGTGTATTCAACACTAATGCTGGCAACAGCTATACTCGATGCTGCTGCTCTTGGTTTCTTAGGCGTGGGAGCACAGTCGCCTTCTCCCGAGTGGGGGTTAAGTTTATCCATTGCCAGAAAATACCTCGTTACAGGTGCGTGGTGGGCTGCTACATTTCCTGGTGTAGCCATATTACTATCAGTTATATCATTAAATCTCCTCGGCGATGGCTTGAGAGATGCACTCGATCCTAGACTAAAAGGAGGCGCAAAACTATGAGCAAAAAACTACTTGAAGTCTCAGACCTTAAAACTCATTTCTTTACAGATGACGGTGTAGTAAAGGCTGTTGATGGCGTAAGCTTTTCTATTGACAGAGGAGAAACTTTCGGTCTCGTCGGCGAATCGGGATGCGGCAAATCAGTGACAGCACTATCAGTCATAAGACTCATTTCAGATCCGCCTGGCAAAATTGTAGATGGAAAAGTGTATCTAGAAGGAGAAGATCTGGTAAAAAAATCGGAAAAGGAGATGCAGAAGGTACGAGGAAACAAGATATCTATGATATTCCAGGAACCTATGACCTCTTTAGATCCCGTCTTCACCATTGGCAGTGAGTTGATGGAAGTTATACAGCTTCATCAAGATCTGGATAAAAAAGAAGCAAGAAAAAAGGCTATAAAGATGCTCAGAATTGTAGGCATCCCTGAGCCTGAAAAAAGGATAAAAGAGTATCCTCATCAACTATCGGGAGGAATGAGACAGAGGGCGATGATCGCTATGGCACTTTCCTGTAATCCCCAGCTGTTAATAGCTGACGAACCGACAACAGCTCTGGATGTTACAATCCAGGCTCAGATACTGAGACTTATGGATAAATTGAAAGAAGATTTTTCAGCTGCTGTTCTTCTTATAACCCATGACCTTGGAGTAATAGCTGAAACGTGTGAAAATGTGGCTGTAATGTATGCTGGCAAGATCGTGGAGTATGGAAGTGTAGAAAATATCTTTGAAAATCCTCTCCATCCTTATACGGTAGGACTGAATAAAGCGATCCCCAGATTGGATATCGATACTGAAAGACTCCAGATAATTGAGGGAACCGTACCAAATCTTATAGAAATGCCTCCGGGATGCAAGTTTCATCCGAGATGTCCGTATGCAATGGATATATGTGCAAAAGAAGAGCCTCCTCTAAAAAAAAGAGAGGGAAATCACTTATCTAGATGCTACCTGGAGGAGTTACCATGACAATACTTGAGATCAAAGAATTAAAAAAATATTTCAATATTGGTGGCGGTTTCATGAAGAAACCTGATATAGTCAAGGCTGTGGACAATGTATCATTTACCATAGAGGAAGGAGAAATGCTGGGGCTTGTAGGGGAAAGCGGATGCGGCAAGACGACATGCGGGAAAACTATCTTAAAACTCTATGAGCCTGATTCTGGAAAGATACTCTATAGAGGAGAAGATATAACACACCTAGATAGATCTGAGATGAGAAAATATAGGAAGCAGATGAGCATAATATATCAGGATCCATTTGGTTCTTTGGATCCGAGAATGACTGTTGGTGGAATTATCGCCGAGCCTATGGAGGTTCATAAACTGTATCCGAAGAAAGAAAGAGAAGAAAAAGTTCTTGAACTTATGGAGAGGGTAGGATTAACTGCAGAGCAGATGAATAGATATCCCCATGAGTTTTCTGGAGGCCAGAGACAGAGAATAGGAATTGCAAGAACATTAGCTGTCAATCCGGAGTTCATAGTAGCTGACGAGCCTGTCTCAGCTTTGGATGTATCTATACAGGCTCAGATTTTGAACTTAATGCAAGATCTTCAAAAGGAGTTTGGGTTTACCTGTCTTTTCATAACTCACGACCTCAGTGTAATAAAACATATTTGTGATAGGGTGGCTGTGATGTATGTGGGAAAAATAGTAGAGATGGCATCAAAAAAAGAGCTTTTTAACAATCCGAAACATCCTTATACTGAAGCGTTGCTCTCAGCAGTTCCAGTTGCGAATCCAAAAATAAAAAGCAAAGAGATACTCCTGGAAGGAGATGTTCCCAGTCCCATCAATCCGCCGTCTGGATGCAGATTCAATGAAAGATGTTTTAAAAAGAAAGGTAAGATCTGTGAAACTCAGGAGCCCGAGTTAAAAAAGGTGGAAAAAAATCACTATGTCGCCTGTCATCTTTACTAAACTTTCGTATACCTGTTTATCTTTGGCTCGAATATCTCTCCCTGAGAAAGAAGATCTCTTACAACTGCTTCTATTTCCTCGGGCGAAAACTCGTCTATCTCTGGAATAAGATCGTCTAATTCCACACCTTCGCCTTCATCTAATCTTTCTATGACAGAGAGGACTTTATCTTTTACTAATGTTGTATCTACATCTTTTTCTTTTACGTAATCTCTTTCGTATAATGCCTCTATTATCTCTGGATTTATTCCTATAGACTCTGCCTTTTCTTTCGCTTTTTTTAGATTCTTTTCTTCAGACTTTATTTTTTCAGCTATTTTTAACTGTTCTTTTAGATGCTTATTGTATTTTACCAGTTCAAGCCTGTGTAAAACCCAGAAATTTGGAGATATTTTGGAAGCAGCCTCCACGCTTAACTGTTTTTCGTTCCTCCACTCATATATTTTTCCCACTACCTGTACTATATCCCCCTTTGAGATATCTTTAAGGATCGCTGTGTTTTCTCTGAAAAAATATGCCCAGATTGTTTCTTTTGTGTCATCCAACAATACTCTACCGTAACTTTCGTCTTCAGAGATAAAAGGATCGTTGAAAACGGTCACAACTGTTTTAGCCCTATAGATCTTCTTATAATTCTCTGTTATCAGATAATTGGGGGCAAAGTCTTCCTCGTCTTTTACGTAATATCCCCGCACTATCTCCTCCAGATTTGTTCTTGTTGACGGCATTCTTTTTTTCATAGTTTTCCCTCCATAATTCTAACTTTTTGATAGAGTGCGACATCAAAACCTGAAAAATCCTGAATTATCTCGGCATTTATACACAGCCTCGAAGTATCATCCTTAAAGATCCTTCCTATAACTCTGACAAGGTTTCCTATATCAAAAAGAGTATCTGTGTAAACTTCTATCTCACCTGTTCCGTCGTCTACGATCATTGAGTATTTTGTAGTATTTTTCCTCACGACAGTTCCCACGATACTTACTCTTTTGTCATCTTCTTTTATCTCAACAATATCTTTTTCTATGCTATAATATCTCATTCCATACCCCCCAAGATCTTATATGCTTCCTTAAGCTCGTCAAACTTTTTTAATGCATACGTCCTGAATTCCAAGCCAAGAAATTCATTATCTTCCACTCTTCCGCTCATCAAAACTTCCTTTCCTAGGAGATAATAAAAGTTTTCGAAGATGAACTCCTCTTCCGCTTTTTTTAACGAGTATGTTTTCTTAGAAAGTTCTGCTAGAGATGAATAGAGTTCTCCTCCTTCTTTTCCCAAAAGTTCCTCAGCTACGTTCCCAAAGAGTATACATTTTATATATCCCGTAGAGTCGTCAACACCTATCTCACATATAGGTATGTAAATACTTTCCACGAACTTATTGCACGAGTTACAGTATTTCTTTTCATCTTTGAACTCCACCCTCCTGAAGCAATCGGGACATCCCTCATAGATTCTCAGTCTATAAAGCTTTACTACTGTACCTCTTATCTCCGTATACCTGTCCCCTTTTTTAAGCTCGTTTATACTTTTTCTTGAAGGCTCCTTTTTTTCTAAAGTAATTTTTTTACCTTCTGGATTAACTATTATTTTTCCTTTATACCCCAAAGAAAGCTCAGTATCTTTCATCCCCTTTTTAGATATAGCTCCGACGATATCTATAACATCCTCTCTTTTAATTTCGGAAAGATAATCGCACTGTTCATTCCACAAAGTCAGCCTTATTCTACCTGTTTCGTCGCCTATTGAAATATTGGCTACCTTCTTGTTCCCTTCTAACTCTTTTACAGGGTAAACGGCCAGAACTTTAGCGGTAATATTCACATCTTTTAATCCATCCACTATATCCTTTATTTTCAGCTCTTCTACCTCATTTTCCAATGTTATTCCATATTCACTGGCAATTATGGAGAGTATCCCCTCTTCTGTCAAAAGTCCTTCCACTTCCTTTTTTTTCTCGTCTATCTTTTTTCTTATCTCTTCTTCGGTAAGCCCCACACTTACAAGTTTCTCGATAATATCCGATCTCATTGCAATCCCTATACTATTAAACTCTCTCTATATAAAAACCTGTCTATCGAAGATGAACGGACTTAACCTTCACCAAGAATTAGATTGATAATTTTATTTTCACTTTTCCTTAGATGTTCTCTGACTGCAGAATCTGAAATATTCATAGAAAAAAAGAAGAGAGTCTTGTGACAGTTTGATATTATCTTTTATAATGTATAGCAAAGGAAACATTATTTACATAAACTTTATATATTGTATTCTCCGAAAAGTTAATAATAGGGTTAGTACATATTATATAAAAAGGAGCGAATTCTATGGAACCAGAAGAAGTTATAAACACACTGAAAGAGTTTGGTTTAGGGGAGTATGAAGCCAAAGCCTACTTAGCACTTCTGGAACGAGGCAAAATTTCAGCAAGGATAATAAGTGATGTTACAAGAATTCCATATACAAAGATATACCAAGTACTACAAAATCTGGAAAGATTCGGGTTTATAATCTCTGTATCGGGAAAACCCAGAATGCACATGGCTATGTCTCCTGAAAAGGCTCTGGAAAAAAGGACGATGCAGATAAAAAAAGAACAGGAAAATGAAAATGATAAAAGAAAAAACTCGAAGAAAAAACTCACTGATGAGTTAAAACCTATATTCAAAAGTAACGTTGAGGAAGACATGGCAGAGATGGGAACATGGACGGTGGTCGGAAGTATAAACGTTGCCTCTTATACAAAAACTCTGATCGCGGATTCAAAAAATCTCAGATGCACAGTTTCTGACCTTGATTCTTTCATAGGTGCTTACAAGGATGAGCTAAAAAGTACGAAGGCTAAAACGGTGATAAGAGCCCCCAACGCTTATGTATTCGACAATACGTCTGTTTTTGAGTATCCTGGATATGAGGGGGCAGATGTTATTATCAAGGACGACAGTGAAGTAATTTATACATTTTTTGTTGCATCTCCAGGCGTTTTTACTTTCAGTGAAATGAAGGCAAGAATCATTATAGATAAAAAGCTTGTATCTGGACTAATAAAAGATTTTGATCTTAGCTTGAATATTCTGGAGGGGATAAAGGAATGAATATCATAAAAACAGGAATCCCTGGATTGGACGAGATGCTGAACGGCGGAATACCTGAAGGAAGAACAATTTTAATCACAGGCGCTACAGGTACTGGTAAAAGTACATTGGGTGTTGAGTTCTTGATGGAAGGCATACAAAACTCTGAAAATGGAATTCTCATAAGCCTAGAGGAAGATTCAGAAGATTTATACGAGGACTATCTAAATTTCGGCTGGGATCTAAAAAAGTTTGAAATGGAAAACAAATTCAGGACAATAACTCCACCGATCCCACTGAAAATAGAAGAAGCAGATATCGACATCGACAATCTTATAAATACAATTCAAAGGGCCGTTTCAGATATAAATGCCAAAAGGATGGTAATAGACTCCCTTTCTGTACTTACTGCGGGATTAAGAGAAAAAGAAAGTAGAAAAAAGATCCTGAAGCTTTCAACGCTACTAAGAGAGTTAGAATGTACGTCTTTAGTAATTTCTGAACTCACAGATGCGGAAGAGGAAAACTCGGACTACGGCGTAGGAGGATACATATTCCAGGGGATAATCTCTTTATACTACAAAAAAAAGGGCGCAGCGAGAATCAGGGGCATAGAAATTCGAAAGATGAGAGGAGTGGATCATTCTACAAAGACAAAAACTATAGAAATCACACCAGAAGGCTTAAAAGTATACTCTGAAGACTTTATTATATGAAACTGCGGTACATCCCTGTTATAGAAAGAGATGGCGCTTATCAGATGTCCTTAGACGAAGCTATAATGCTCTCGCTAATTGATGGAAAAGGAGAAAATACATTTAGGCTGTACAGGTTCAAACCTTCATGCGTTTCAATAGGATATTTCCAGTCAGCTGAACAGGAAATTGACCTAAAAAGATGTAAAGAATACAGGATAGAGTGTGTAAGAAGGATAACGGGGGGAGGCGCTGTTTTTCACGATTATACTGGAGAAATTACGTACTCTATCATTCTAAAAGAAGAAGATTTCGGGCATAGTATAGAAAAAAGCTACGAAGAGGTATGTTTCTGTTTGGTAAAATCTCTTGAATATTTTGGAATAGAAGGAAGATTCTCACCTATAAATGATGTTCTTATAAATGGAAAAAAGATATCAGGCT
Organism: Thermococci archaeon; assembly: GCA_030668905.1. Lineage (GTDB taxonomy): Archaea > Methanobacteriota_B > Thermococci > Methanofastidiosales > B48-G16 > B48-G16. Next base: position 12,613 of record DAOVEQ010000001.1, on the reverse strand, counting down.
CTGCACAGACCCGAAAAAAAGGAGTGATCTTGCAGCACGGTACATTCATGTACTCTACAAGCCTGAAAACTCTTTTTTCTGTTTTGAAGATATCTGATGAGAAAATAAGAGATAAAATGCTTAAAAGTGCCGAAGAAAGAGTAATAACTCTTGAAAAGGCTTTAAATAGAAAAGTATCTGAAAAAGAAGTTATAGAAGCTCTGGAGTTTGGATTTTCTTCAAAATTCGATCTTGAAAAGGGAGTAATAAATAATCATGAAAAGGAACTGCTTTCCAAACTGCGGGAAAAATATGCAAGTAAAGAATGGCTTTTTGTGAGATGATTTGCATTATCTTTTTGACGTTAATGAAATCGATTATCGGTCTCGACTGCTCTTCTCAAAGCAGCCCTTGCCAATAACCGTGTCGAATCCAATGTTGGCAGGGGTGAATCTTCCTGAGTTATTAACAATGGTATCTCAGTACAGCCGAGAACAACAGCGTCGCAATCCTGGTTTTTTAATCTGTCGATTACCTCCTTAAAATATGAACGAGCTTCCGGGGTAAAATTGCCGTAAACAAGTTCATCAAAAATAATCGTATTAATGCACTTTCGATCCTTCTCCTCGGGGATCCTGTACTCAACGTCCATAGTAGTAAGTTTATCAGGATACACCGAACTCTCCATTAGATAGCGCGTGCCTAAAACTCCAAGACATTTATAGTCTCGACGTTTTGCCTCAGCCGCAACTTCCTCAGCAATATGAAGCCATGGAATTGGTGATTTCTTAACGACAAGGTCAAATGCCTGATGGATTGTATTGTCAGGACATATCGCGAAATCTGCTCCAACTTTTGCCACGTTATTCGCTGAAGACAGCATTAAATCAGCTACACCTTTCCAATCGCCGACATCTATGTATCTCATATATTTACTCAGGGGAAATGTATGCACGGTAACTTCAGGATGTGCATGTCTCCCCATAAAATGTGCTCCTTCTATGCAGATTGTTCGATAACAGAGAGATGCTCCTTCTGCGCTACACGCAACTATCCCGATATGTTTAGTTTTTTTCATCCTTTATCTCCTCATACAATAAGTAGATAAAATGTTTATTATTATATCTTTTTCTCTCGAGAGGATCAGAATTGCATATAATGTTTTGTGTGCTTATGAAGTGCCGAAGGCATTTAGCGAAGCATTGCAAACACGTTGTTAAATTCATTTTTCAAAGATTTCCTTCAGTCCCTCACAACCATATCTCCCATGATAGAGCGGGTGATATTCACAAAAGTGCGTACCTTCCAAAAGTCTGGATTCGTCCCATGTAGGCGGCTTTGCATTTTCATTTGCTGGCATCCACATGAGGTGTATCGTGAAGCATCTTCCCTCATGTTTCCTCTTGTGCATCAATTTAACTGACTTCACGGATTTGAAACCTAGCCACTCCATCTCTCTTTTCTTCATCCACGCAGTCCAATGATTTTCTAAACCTAAAGTGGCAAAACCAGCAGCCTCCTTCTTATCCTCCATCATATGTGCGATTAATCGTTTTCCAAAGTTGTGCCCCTGACCCCTCTTATGAACCCAAATACAATTCATCACAATAACATTATCACCGATAATAGGATAGTCGGAGACTTCCGCGGGCACATACTCGATCATGCCGACATGATCCCCCTTATAGAACAGAACCTTCTTGCGAAAACCCCTGGGAATCACAAACTCTAAATACTCACGGCGTAGCTTATGCTTCCTGTAAGATGCGCGTGTCCAGGCGTTCTTACTATGAAGGATACATCTGTAGAGGAATCGCTCGTATTCAGGATCTTCAGTCACGTCAATAATTTCAACTGGAGAGCTTACCGTTTTATCAGCTATAAACTTCACGCTCATTTCATTTCCACCTTATTCAACGACCATCGCTTCTCTATCACCCAGCTTTTCGAGACGAAAATCACATTTAACTCGTTCATATCCGAAATGGGTTCGATATTCTGCCATATTGGAGGTATATATGAACTTGGTTTGGATATACACCCTTATAGTTTGACTTCTTCACCATTTTTATACCTACTCTTTCTTGGTTCTAACTCCAAAATTATACAGTTGACTTTTAATCCTGCTTAAGTTCCTGGTACTCACATGGATATATATCTCCATTATTTTTAAATTCTTGTATCAATCTGTCAACGACAATGATAAATGTATCAGAGTTATAGCAAAACATTTATAAAAAAAGCTTTCTTACTCTTTCTCTATGAAATTAATTTCCTTTACTGATGATTATGCAAAAAAAGTTGTTGATATGTTTAAGAGAAGCCAGGAAGGATGGCCCACTGGCTTAGACGAAGTAATAATAGATGAAAGAGACATATTAGACTGGTATCATGAATCGAAATACATAGAATGGTATTTAGCAGAGGAAGATGATAAAATAGTTGGAATCTGTACTTTTATTGAAAACGACAAGGATACTGTGTATCTTGGATTTCTAAATGTTGATCCGTTATATCACGGACGCGGATTTGGAAAAGAGTTGGTAAAAAAATGCGTGGAAAAAAGTATAGAACTCGGATACAAAAAAGTAACTCTGGGAACATGGGCAGGAAACATGAAAGCTGTTCCTGTATACAAGAAATGTGGATTCTTCTGGATTCCCGATACAGACGTGGATATGGTCAGTTTTATACCTCTCGTTGCAAAACTAGAAAAGGACTGGTACAACTCGCTTCAGAAAAAGATAGAAGTTAAAAAGGATGGATATGAAAAGTTTGGAGAAAAAATCTGGAGTTACAAATTCAAAGATTTTAAAGTCTATATAGACTCTGAGAATTCATCCATTTGTGGCATCGAAAAAAAGAATTTCAAAGCTTTGATGTACTCAAAAGACTCCAAGATAATTCTTGATCTTGATTTTAGGGGACACATAATTCTTGATGACGAAAAAATAGAGATCGATGGAAAGAAAAATATTGAGAAAGAGAGTAAAAAAGAGAAAGAATACGTGTACATAATTTCTAATGGAGAATCAATAAAATTAGAATGCAAAGTTGTTAAAAAAGAGATCAATGTTTCTTCGTACCCTGAGAATCTCTATTTCAATAAGAAAAAATCGGAGCTTTATATCATAATCGAAAATAAGAAAGAAGATTCAGAGATAAATATAGAATCAGAGCTTTTTTCGAAAAAAATTCGTGTTAAAAAGGGAGAGAAAAAAGGAGTTAAAATAGACGTAGAGTTTCCAAAAGAGGGTATATACCCTGTAAAGATAGATGAAAAGACATTATATCTGAGATATGTCGAAGATTCTCTTGTTCACGGAGAGAATGAAAAATTTTATATCGATAACAGCAAATTCTCCTGCAAAATGGATCTTAAAGGAGGGAAACTAACTTTTTATGATAATGAGAAAGTTTTTGAAATAGAGGAAAGAATAATAGGATATCCTCCTTCAAAAATAAAAGATTCAAAATTTAACTATGTAATAGAAGGAAAAAAAGTAAAATTTTACATAGAAGAGTTTTCAAAAGAAATTGAGCTTGAAGATTGTTTAAAAGTAGGATATAAAACAGATATTCCCATAAAATTCAGGACAAATCCAAAGAGTTTTGAAAAGATGGTATTACCTGCTGAAAAAGTAGTAGAAGTAAACAGTGCGGAAGTCGATTTCGGAGCCTTTAAAAAATTAAAGGATAACTGGATACAGTATAAAAACAAGAATGAGACTCTCCATATAGAATGGGAAAATTCCAAAAAAGTTCAAACATCTGGATGGCGATCCGAGATCCTCTTTGAAAAAGATAACACTGTAACTTTCTCTCATTTAAAGAGAGAGAGTCCTGATATTAAAGACTGGCTCGATATAGGGATAAATCCCAAAGTTATAGAAACTGATTTTGAAGTATCGATAAAAAATCTGATAAACAAAAAGATTGAAGGAAAATTGATATACAATGGAGAACACAATTTTGTTTTAGGATACAATGAAGAATTTAAGAAAAAATTTTCTGAAATTCCTGAAAAACTGCAAAGAAAAAAAATAAAGATCTCTACAGATAAGTTTGACCTTGAAAAAGATATCGTTCTGGCAAAGTTTGACGGAGATATAGATTTCAAAGTATCGCCAGAACATGCTGGTTCTGTTTACAGTCTAAAGAAAGATGGAAAAGAAGTATTATTCTCTACATACCCTACTCCAAAAGAGTTTATATGGTTTAATCCATTTTATGGAGGAATATTTCCAACAGTATCTAAAAAAGAATGGCCAATACTTCCTTTAAGAAAAGAAAAATTTACGATGGAAAAAATAAAAGATAGATATAAGCTTTCCACGAATGTTAATACTAAAAAGTTAAAAAATCTCTCTTTAGAATGCTTTTATATAAAAAAAGGAGACGTATTAATCCCAAAGGTTGTACTGAAAAATAACGCTTCGTATCCGCAAAAAATTTACTTTGGGTTCGGCATCTTTTTAAATGTGCAGAATCCGAAACTGTGGTATATGGACAATGGAATAAAAAACAGGAAAAGTACACTTTTCGAGTTTTGGATAAAAACAGACTGGGCGTGTGTAGAGGACAAAGATCGCTTCATTACCTGCGTAGGAGATATTACTGCCATGTCTTTCGGAAAACACGGGATGCATTTCACAACAAAAAAAGAAGCAGTTCTGTTCCCAGATGAGTCTAAGGAAAATAGAGTTATCCTGAAGGTGTGCGACACCCTTGAAGAAGCTAAGGAGACGTATCTCTTAAAAGATTTAAATATCTGAGGCTGATCTTTAAATCCTCGAAAGATTTCATTTCTAATGTCATAGGTCTTTTTTCATTTTTGATAATACTGAACTCTATATTCCCCTTTCCTAATGGCAAGTGCGAGTCTGCATCTCCAAAATTATCATGAAGATGAAGAAGGATCAGGTCTTTTCCTAAGATATCTATAGCCCTTTTTAAATCAATTCCCCATGTATTTGCATGCCCAAGATCAAATACATACTTCAAAAAATCAGAATTTATCTCTTCTTTTATTTCAATACAATCCTCAGGATGTTTAATCAAAACCCTATCTCTTTTTTTCTGCGAGTTCTCAATCCCGATTAATATTCCATAATCTTCTCCTTTTGCTATCAACTCTTGAAGAGAGTCTTTTAGAGAAACCCGTGCCCTTTTGAGATAACTTTCGTTAAGATCGTGCGTTAAATGACCGCAGTGCACTACAAAGCCTTTTACTCCAATATCCTGTTTATACACAAGATCCAATGTTTTTTTTAGAGTTTTCAGACTCGCTTCTCTTATGAAATCATTTAAAGATGCTAAATTGATGTCAAAGATGGGTGAATGCACAACAGTAAACTCAAACTCGGATTTTATCTCTTCTTCAATTAGATCTGATCTTATCTCGGCAAAATCTAGCCCTAATTTTTTGAATCCTTCCAGGGATTTATTTAAAGGAAGATCGATCAATGTGCTTGCCCCGATCATTTCAATGCCCTCTTTACTATAAATAATCTCAAAACCGTCTTTAAATTTGTCAGAACAGCTATTATTATCAAGGAATAATAAACTCTGTTTATTAAACTGAACAAAAAGATTATAAACAATCTGAAATCTCTCGTCATTGGGATATATTTCAAAAATCCTTCGTTTTCAAAACTGTATTCTTTTCCTGTCAGTGCTTTAAATTTTTCTCTTCCAAGCATGGACATCGGGCTTCCCATGAGCGCGAATAAACCAACCAATATTATTATGAAATCCTCCTGATCCAAATACAGAGATATGGTTATAGAACTTAAAATCAGGGCATCGGCATATCTATCAAGTATGGAATCAAAATATGCCCCAAAATTTGTTTGCATATTTTTCATTCTTGCTATCTCTCCATCAACACCATCTATTATAGACGTTAGTTGTGTTAAAATACCTCCCAAAATAATATTTCCCCGTAAAAACATGAATGCAGCTGACAATGCTATAAGAAAAGTGATGATAGAGATATGATTAGGTGTTATCCCTGTCTTTAAAAGAATCTTTGAGATTCTTATGGATATTTTTCTATTTATATGTCTGGAGACTATCCCGTCCGTAGGTTTTGAAGAATTCATAAAACACCCTTAAATCCTCCTCTGTGTCAATATCAATCCAGAAATTTCCTGTTATATCATACGCATAGAGGTTTTCTTCTGTAGAGAGTCTTTTCATAGCGTTGTTTAAAGTATTTTCTATATTTACATTTTCTTTCAGTACATTAAAGATATATGGTGTTGTCAGGAATATTCCACAGTCTACACCGTTATAATATGAAATATTTTTACCTATGTCCAAAATCCTGTCTTTTTCTACATGAACTTTTGTAGCTTCTTTCAATCCAAAAACATTATTTACGTTCGTATCCACGCATAAATAACACTCCTGTGGATCTTTTTCTATAAGATCGTCTAAAAAACTGGGATTAAATATATGATCGCTCATTAAAAGTAAAAACTTATCCTCATTTTTTAAATATTTTTCAGATTTAAGAACAGATATACCATTTTCTTCTTTCCATTGAGGATTGCGAATAAAAGATATGTCCCAATTATAATTCTTTTTTACATATCTCTTTATTTTTTCTCCATGATATCCAGTAACGATAAGGATTTCAAGATTGAGATATATGAGAGGATCGAGAATAAAATCTATTATCTTCTTTTCTCCAACATCCAACAATGTTTTGGGACATTTGGACGTCAGCGGTTTTAACCTTGTGCTACCTCCGGCAGCAATAATTAAAGCTTTCATTCGATCATCCTCTGGGAGGTAATAAAAACGCTATTTACACATAGACAGTTTTGTTTAAATACCTTGTCTGCAAATAAAATTTTGCCCATCACACTAACACAGAACATCATAGTTAGGGAACCCTCTCTCAACCTGCTACTCTCGTGTGGGGCTTTTCTGTTCCACGCTTTTCTGTAGTCACCAATCGTACAGCGGGATCGTGGTACAGTGTTACTCTCGGTTTGCTCTGATTATCACGGATCAAATCAGTCCTCGCCCAAGAGTAATATAAATACGACAAGAAACTTTAAAAACTTTGCTTCAAATTCTTAATAAATAGGAGGCATTGACATGGAAAGTAAGTACTGGGATTCGAAAATAGAGACAATGAAACTTGAGGAATTGAAGAAACTTCAGTTAAAGAGATTGAAAGAGGTTATAAAAAGAGTTTATGAAGATAATGCTGTATACCATAAGAGGTTTAAAGACGCAGGATTGAAGCCCGGAGATATAAAAACATTAGATGATCTTAAAAAAGTTCCATTCCTGACAAAAGACGAACTGAGGAAATATTACCCCTTTGATTTGGTATGCGTTCCGATGAGTGAGGTAGTAGAGTTACACGCCTCTTCGGGAACTACAGGAAAACCTGTCGTCGGGACGTGCACAAAAAATGATCTCGATGTGTGGAGCGAGGTAATGGCTCGAATAATGTATACGGCAGGGGTAAGAAAAGAGGACAGATTCCAGAATTCTTTTGGGTACGGTTTATTTACAGGGGCTCACGGATTTGAGAAAGGGGCACAGAAAATCGGGGCTCTTGTAGTTCCAATGTCCAGTGGAAATACGCTGAGACAGCTGCAGTTAATGAAAGACTTCGAGACGACTGCCATAGGATGTACCCCGAGCTATCTGGCATATATGGCCGAGGTAGCAGAAAAAGAAGGATACGATATAGAAAGAGATTTCAAACTCAAGATAGGAATGTGCGGAGCTGAAGCGTGGTCAAACGAGATGAGAAAAAAGATAGAGGATAAATGGAGTATCTCAGCCTTCGATAACTACGGTCTTACAGAGATCATAGGACCTGGAGTATCCGCAGAGTGTGAGGAACATGATGGCCTTCATATAAACACCGATCATTTTTATGTCGAGATCATTGATCCGAAAACAGGTGAAGTCCTGGAACCCGGAGAAAAAGGAGAACTCGTCTTCACAACGCTTACAAAGGAAGCTTTTCCGTCAATACGATTCAGAACAAAAGATCTTTCTATTTTAATAGAAGAAGAATGTAACTGTGGAAGAACCCTTCCAAGACATGTGAGAATCCTGGGAAGATCCGATGACATGATGAAGGTGAGAGGGGTGATTGTATTCCCAAAACAGATAGAAGAAGCGATAATGAAAATAGAAGGTACGAGTGAAAACTATCAGATCGTGAAATACAAATCGGGCGTGATGACTCGGCTAAAGGTGAGAGTAGAGCCGGACCCTAGCTTTAAAGGAGACAAAAATCTTCTGGCAAAGAAGATCCAGCAAGAGATCTACGGGATTTTGAATCTCACCGTAGATGTAGATATAGTGAACATAGGAGATATACCAAGATCTACCGGAAAAGCGAAGAGAGTTGTGGAAGAATAAAAAAATTAGAGAGGCAATACATCTCTGCCCCATGTTTCATTTATTACAATAGCAGCAGATCCATATAGTGCTGAAAGAGCACAGATGATCCCTTCATATCCTGCTATTTTGTGTATTGTTGGGTTAAATTCTCCTGCAGCGAGCAGGAAGAACAGGATTGTCAGTGTTATAAATGCTATCTGCAGTGTCCTCGTCAGTTTCAATGTACAGATGAACATATACCCTGCGAATATTCCCCATACTATTAGAAAGACAGCCATTCCTCCTTTTGGCACCGATGCAATTATTCCTGTATTTTCCAGCAGAATCATTGTACTCAAAGCTATCCAGAATGCAGCGAATGAAGTGAATGCCGTGGATCCAAAGGTATTTCCCTTCTTGAACTCCCACATTCCTGCCGCAAACTGTGCAATTCCTCCGTAAAACATTCCAAGAGGCAGTACCATACCTATACTATCTGCAGAGACTATTCCTGCGTTTACTATGTTCAAAACCAACGTAGTTAAACCAAATGCTGCCAGTCCTAATGGAGCTGGATTTGCTATTTTTTCTTCCATTTACTCACCATCCATAGTTTCTTGAGCCTTTCTTACCCCACTTCCCAATTCTATTTTAAATCCTACTTCTTTTAAAGCTAATTCCAAAGATGCCAGAGTGCAGAGGATATCTCTTTTGCTGACATTTCCCATATGTCCTATCCTCATTATCTTACCTTTCAAATGAGCCTGCCCTCCGGCAATGACTATATTGTACTTATCTTTCATTATTCCTCTTATTTTCTTATCATCTACACCTTCAGGAACACACAGAGATGTTACCGTATTTGAGCATATCTCCTCTTTTTCCGGGAAAAGCTTCAGCCCCATACCCTTAATACCTTCTCTCGTGGCTTTTGCAAGTCTTCTATGTCTTTCTATCCTATTCTCTAGTCCTTCTTCAAATATCATGTCAAGAGCAACTTTCAAACCATATACCATCGATACAGGCTGGGTATACGGAGCGTGATGCTTGTGCTTTTTGTATTTTTTTAAATTCAGATAATACGAGTGTCCATCGGTTTTTTCGATAATGCTCCATGCTTTTTCGGATATAGAGATAGCAGCTATTCCTGGAGGTATAGCAAGACATTTCTGGGATCCTGTTGCGCAGAGATCGATGTTCCATTCATCTACGTTAATATCATCGCCACCCAGTGAGGAGATCGTATCCACGATCAGGAGGGCATTCGTCTCTTTGACTATCTCTCCTATTTCTTTTATGGGATTCTTGACACCTGTAGATGTTTCGTTATGAACGACAGTAACCGCTTTAATATCATTATTTCCATCTAATGCTTCTTTTACTTTATTAACATCTATTTCTTTACCCCATTCAAAGCTCAGTTCTAAAGCTTCTCCCCCGTAAGCTTTTACGATCTCAGTAAACCTCTCTGAGAATTTCCCTGAAATTATACACAGTACCTTTTCTCCAGGTTTTATTGTGTTGGAAACAGCCGCATCCATTGCAGCAGTACCACTTCCAGCCAGTAAAAACAGATCATTTTTAGTTCTAAAAACCTGTTTCATCCTTTCTGCCTGCTCTAAAAACATCTCAGAGAATTCTTTTCCCCTGTGCGGCATTATAGGTTTTGACATTGCTCTTAAAACTTTCGGATCCACTATCGTAGGTCCCGGGATCATTAAAAGTAATCGCTCATTTTGTTTTGCATCCATCGTATCACGGAACATTTTTCATTTAGGGGTATTTAAAGTTAATGATAGAGTGGTGTAAAAAGGTAAACACATTTTCTGTGTCCAGAGTTCACATTTTATTCTTTTATAGATCTTTTCTTATTTTTTCAAGAGTCGTTTTTGCTTCAGGAGCCATTTCAAAGAATTTACTAAGCCTTTCACATGCAAAATCTTCACAATAAGCACAATTTTTGAGATTTTTTTCCAATCCACACTTTCTTATTTCGCAAACTTTACAATGACTGAAAAGTTTCCCTTCTGTGACTAAACATCCGTCACAATTGATATCTTCTGGTTTCATGTTGGCATTAAACTCTTTTGACCACATCTCAGCGACTTTCTTTCTTTCGTTATCGTCGTCTTTCTGCGTTGCTAAATACGCTGGGCATTCACTACAGATCAATCCACAAAAACCTATTATTTTTTCCATGTTTTTATTTTTTTGTGAGAATTTAAATATCTATGGTATTTTTTACACAAAGAAAAATTTTAAAAACAGCTCTTACAAACGATATCTGAAGGAGATATTATGGAAGCTCGTTATGAAAAAAATGGAAAAATAATGAATTTTTCTTTATGTATTTTCATATTTTTGTTAATGGTAAAGTAGAATATACAATATCGAGGTGAGTAGAAAATATGGAACCATCTTTTATTGGAGAAATAGCAGCCGTATGTACGTCCGTGCTGTGGACTACGTGTTCCATTCTTTTTGCATCTGCAGGGAGAAGGATCGGTGTACTCAGTGTTAACACTCTACGCCTGATTACTGCCATGCTGCTGTTAGGTACAGTGCACTTCATACTCTTTGGAACGGTTATACCCGCAGCAACAACTTCACAATGGTTTTACTTGAGTCTCAGCGGTTTGATAGGGCTCGTAATCGGAGACTTCGGCTATTTAGGTGCACTCATCCTTATAGGACCGAGAAAAGGTGTGCTTCTTATGTCTATGGCACCTATATTTTCCACCATCTCCGCTTATTGCATACTAGGCGAGGTACTGGGAGCATGGACACTCATCGGGATAACCGTTACGCTTTCAGGTGTAGTCATCGTGATTATAGAAAAAAAAGGAAACTCAAAGGATACAGTTCCCAGAAAAAAGGAAATTTTAGGGATATTTTTTGGATTGGGTGGTTCGGTGGGACAGGGCATCGGACTTGTTATCTCAAAATATGGGATGTTAACCGTTGAGTCCACAACACCTCTCAACCCTCTCTCGGCTACATTGATCAGGATAATCACAGCAGCGATTTTCGTCGGGATTGTTTTCATAATCATAAAAAGACCGTCAAAGATATTGGAGTCGTACAGAGATAGGAGGGCAGTGATGAATACTATAGGCGGCGCGATATCTGGACCTTTTCTCGGAGTATGGCTGTCCATGGTAGCAGTTACGTATACTGTGGCAGGAGTTGCCTCTACATTGATGTCCCTCATGCCCATACTGGTAATTCCCTTCGTGTGGATCATATACGGAGAAAAAACGAATTTACGAGGAATCCTAGGTGCTGTAATTGCAGTTGTAGGCGTTGCGATACTGTTCATAAAATGAATCGTGAGGGGAACAGGCTAATGTTTGAATACAAGACTGCTCTTTTATGGATTACATTCTTATTCTCACACTCTTCCTACAGGCATGATATAAAGGGGGTGTTCCTCGTCTGCCATTTTTATAATTTTCTTCACTTCCTCGTCATTAAAAGCTCCGACAACAGTCGTTCCGAGATTCAGAGAAACTGCTTGAAGATATACGTTTTGAGCTGCATGACCCAGTTCCATATGAACGTATCTTATACCCCTCCCCCCATACTTTTTGGTTGTTCTTTCATAAACTGCGGAAAATACAATACTTATGGCACCTTCTTTGATCCAAGACTGCCCAAGAGCGGCATCGCATAGTTCAGCTCTTTTGTCTCCATTTACAATCCTTATCAGTTCATGTTCCTCAGGATTGTATCTGTAAATACCTTCAGATATCCCCTCCACATTTCCGATGACAACATACAACTCTAATGGGTATAGCGCACCCGCAGAGGGAGATGTTCTAAAACCTCTTTCGTTCGTGATTCCTTGCGCAGCCCAAAGGAGCTGCGAAACCTCAGCAAGTGTTAAAGGCTCATCTTTATAATTTCTTATTGATCTTCTCTCAAACAGAGCATTCTCGATCGAAATATTACTACTATACTCTGGATGAGGTAGTTTTATTCTCTCTATTGAAGAGGATTCCTCTTTTATAGCTTGGTCTGTCAAAATAGAGAAGAGTCCTATCCCAACACATATCACGACTATGGACGATAGTATCCCAATGTGTATCTTTTTCATACTAAACCTCCAATCCCCTCAAAACTCTCAAAACATTTAAAGTTATCCATTTACTTTCTCTGCCTTTCTTTTCAATATTTGTGTGCATTCTTCCGTTTGGAGTTTTTTCGAGGATCCATTTTCCTTCTTTTTCCTTGGATTTTATGATTTTGACAGCATCTTTCATTCTTTCATCCT
>DAOVEQ010000006.1 GCA_030668905.1 Thermococci archaeon | reverse complement strand
TTCGGTCAGTTTTTAATGGCTCACGATGCTACGATAAGTTACAGAAATCTTCCCTTGAGACTCTACGAACTGACAAAATACAGCTTCAGAGTGGAACAGAGGGGAGAACTCTCAGGATTGAGAAGATTGAGAGCTTTTACTATGCCTGACTGCCATGCTTTTGTTGCGGATGTCGAAGAAGCGAAAAAAGAAATGATGATCAGATTTGATGTGGCAAGGAAGATCCAGGAGGGTATAGGATTGGATATACCTGAAGATTTAGAGCTTGCTCTCAGGGTTACAAAAGATTTCTGGAACGAAAGTAAAGATTTTCTTGTAAAGATGGTCAGGAAATGGGGAAAACCAGCACTGGTGGAGATGTGGGACGAGAGAATATTCTACTTTGTCTTCAAGTATGAATGGAACTACGTGGACAATCTGGACAAAGCTTCAGCTCTGACTACGGACCAGATAGACATAGAAAATGGAGAGAGGTATGACATAAGATACACAGATAGGGAAGGAAACGAGAAACATCCAGTGATCCTACATCTTTCCCCTTCGGGAGCTATAGAGAGGCAGATGTATGCTCTCCTGGAAAATGCATACAAGGACTCACAAAGAGGGATAAAACCGTCTTTACCTTTATGGCTCTCGCCGACACAAGTAAGATTTATACCTGTTTCTAAAGAGCATCTGAGTTTTTTGGAAAAAATTGAGATAGAAGGAGTGAGATACGATATGGATGATAGAAATGAGACGCTTGCAAAGAGAATTAGAGCTGCAGAGAAGGAATGGGTACCGTACATAGTTGTAGTTGGCGATAAAGAAATAGAAAAAAGGGTTCTTTCTGTGCGTATAAGAAATAGAGGAAATAAAGAGATGAGTTTAGAGGATCTTACCAGCAAAATTAAAGAAAGAACAAAAGGAAAACCTTTCAAAAAACTTCCATTACCAATAAAATTATCAAAGAGGCCAATATTCAGGGGATAAAATGTATGATGAATATAGAAAAGCAGGAGAGATCACAAAAGTTGTCAAGAAAGAAGTTGAACTACTATTGAAAGAAGGAACAAAAGTTTTAGAGATTGCGGAGTTTGTGGAGAATAGAATAAAATCCCTGGGCGGAGAACTAGCTTTTCCGTGTAATATCTCTATAAACGAGATCGCAGCTCACTACTCACCGCCTATTTACGATGAAACTATGCTTCATAGGGGAGACTATGTAAAAGTAGATTTGGGCTCTCATATAAATGGATACATAGCTGATACAGCCTTTACGGTAAAGATAGGTGAAGAAAAAGATGATATGATCAGGGCATCCGAGGAAGCTTTAGAAAATGCTATTTCTATGATAAAAGCGGGAGTAAATACATCAGATATAGGGGCCAAGATCGAAGAAACGATAAAAAGTTACGGGTTCAAGCCTATAGAAAATTTAAATGGCCACAGACTTGCTCAGAATGATCTTCATGCAGACGTAACGATCCCGAACATAGCCACAGATGAGGGGTATATCCTGAAAGACGGTGAGGTCTTTGCTATAGAGCCGTTCTCCACTAACGGTGCTGGCAGAGTAATAGACGAAGATAAAGTCTTTATTTTTAAATATCTCGTGAACAGACCGATAAGACTGGGGCTTGCAAGGAAAGTCCTCGCAGATATAAGAAGAAATTATCCTGATCTGCCTTTTGCTGAGAGATGGCTTTCAAAAAAGTTCCCTGGAAGAAAATTAGATTTTGCATTAAAGACCCTGATGAGAAATGGAATCATATATAACTATAATGTTTTACGAGATGAAAAAAGAGGATCTATAACACAGAAAGAACACACAGTAATAATAAGAAAGGATGGGTGTGAAGTTACCACTTGATCTCGTGTATAGTTATCTATTTAAAATAGAAAAAATTCATATATTGAGTTATACTCAGAAATAACTGTGATTGCCGTATATAATCGAAAACTTTAAATATGAGAGTTACGTGAAATCTATAGGTGATCAAAAATGGTATTAGCTAAAGCTCCAATAGACAAGATGATAAGAAAGGCAGGTGCTGAGAGAGTGGGTGAAGGTGCGATAAAGGCAATGGCTGAGTACCTGGAAGATTTTGGTATCAGTGTAGCCAAAGAAGCAGCAGCTCTTGCTAAACATGCGGGAAGAAAAACAATAAGAGCAGAAGATATCACACTTGCTCTTGAAAGAATTTAACTCTTTTTTTTCTTTTATTATTTAAATAATACCACATACACCATTTACTATATACTCTCTACTGTAGCATTTATTGATTAGTTTTTTACTTTTAAAAAACTTGCCAAATGGGGGTATATACCGAAAATTTTATAAAGGTTAATCCCCAATAATTTTATGCTACTATATATTGTAGCTGAAAGGAGGTAGAAACAATGGATAAAAAAGATATAGGTAAAACATTGGCCTTGCTCGTAATGGCTACAATGGTTTTTGCTATTTTTAGTGGTTGTATTGGAGAAGAAGAACCTGCTGAGACTACAGCAGCTCCCACAACTGAAAAACCAGCAGGGCCCGCAGAAGTAAAGAATCCAGATACAATGGTTAGGTACACTATTGGTGATGCAAGGAACTTAGACCCGGCAGATGCATACGACACTGCATCCAGTGAGGTACTATTCCAGGTTTATGAAACGCTTGTAACAGTCAAAGGATCAGATGCAGTGACTATAGAACCAGGTCTGGCAACAGACTGGAGTGTTTCTGAAGATGGACTAGTATGGACATTCAATTTGAGAAAAGGAGTAAAGTTCTCCAATGGAAGCGATTTTACCGCTGACGATGTAGTATACTCATTTGACAGAGTATTAACGATGAACTCGCCAGATAGTGGTGTTGCGTGGATACTATCCCAGTTCCTGCGTGTAGGTGACACAGTTAAAGTAGATGACTACACAGTAGAGCTTCATCTGGAAAAGTCGTTCGGTATTGTACTGCCGTGTCTCGTTTACACAATAGGAGCTATAGTTGACAGCGATTATGTAGAAGCCCACGGCGGCGTTCAAGCGGATACGGAGAATGAGTTCATGAAAGCAAACCCAATGGGCACAGGACCGTACATGCTTGAGAACTGGACGAGAAAGGCAGAGATTAAGCTCGTAAAGAACCCCAATTACTGGGGAGGCTGGGAAGGAAAGCATGTCTCCAATATCATAATAAAGATCGTTGAGGAGGCGTCTACAAGAATTCTCGCTTTGAAGAACGGCGACGCTGATTTTGCTGACATACCAACGGCAAACATAGTGGATGTTAAAGATGCTCCAGGAGTGAGAATGGAATTGGGTCCATCACCAAACGTTACTATGCTGCACATACAGACAAAGAGTGAAAATGCATTCATGGCAGATCCCGCGGTAAGAAAGGCATTATGCTACTGCTTCGATTATGACGCAACTATAAAAGATATATACAATGGATACGCTATCCCACTTCCGGGACCGATACCAAAGGGATTCCCGTGTTACGAGTCCCAGTATGAATATAGATACAGCCTTGATACCGATAAGGCAGCAGAGATACTGGATGCGGCAGGATTTACGATGAATGATGACGGATACAGATTTGATGGAGTTCCTATTGCGATCTATTACAACGCAGGGAACGAGGAACGAGCGAAGATGTCCATGATGCTGCAGGGCAATCTTGCCAAGATTGGAATAATCTCTCAGGTAATGGCAGACAGTTGGCCTTCTCTGTTAGGCAGAATGTTCGGAACAACAGACTGGGATGTTATGTACTGTGGATGGGCACCTGATTACATTGACCCGGACAACTACATATTCTCATTCAACGCATCTGCAGATGTAGGTGGAGACATTTACAACACAAGCTGGGCAAATGCGAGGGTAGATGAGCTCTTGATAGATGCCAAATTCGAGAGCGATCTAGCAAAGAGATGTGAAATGTACAAAGAAGCATGGGAGATCATTATAGACGATCCATCCCACATCTGGGCCTGCCAGCCGCAACACGTACACTTCGAAAGAGAATGGGTGCACGGATACGAGTACAATCCTTGTATCTTGTGGAGTTACTACAACTACTACAAAGAATAAATTTTTTTATTTTTTTTTTATTTTTGAGAGTGATATAAATGAAATTAAGAGATTATATTATCAGAAGGCTTGTTTTACTCATCCCCATCCTTATAGGGGTAACTCTTTTAACTTTTACAATATCACATGTAATTCCTGCAGACGTTGCGAGACATTTTGCAGGAGGAGCAAAGGCTAATCCAGAAACGATTGCGAGAATAAGAGAAGAAATGCATCTGGACGAGCCGTTATATAAGCAATATGGTTATTACTTGAATGATCTGTTTCATGGGGATCTTGGAGAATGTTACACTGAGCGGAGGCCTGTGACAGAAGCTATAAAACAGTATCTTCCAGCTACAGCAGAACTTACAATCATTGCTATGATATTAGCTATATTTATAGGAATAATTACAGGGGTAGTATCTGCTGTAAAAAGAAACAGCTGGATAGATCATGTTACACGTCTGATAGCTATTACGGGGGTTTCCATGCCTATATTCTGGCTTGCGTTAATGCTCCAGCTTGCTTTTGCATATAAATATCCTATTTTACCATTGGACAGCAGACTTGGAATAGGAGTGGTGGCACCAAATCACATAACGGGTTTATACGTTTTTGACAGTTTGGTTACAGGAAACTTTACTGCACTTAAGTCCTCTATCTATCATCTGATACTCCCTAGTATTACGTTATCGTTTGCTTCATTAGCTATTATTTTGAGGATTACAAGATCAAGTATGTTAGAAATAGTAAGATCAGATTATATAAGAACTGCAAGAGCAAAGGGACTTAGAGAAAGAACTGTTATTTACAAACATGCTTTAAGAAATGCGTTAATACCAACAATTACGGTGGCAGGAATTAACTTTGCATACCTCTTAGGAGGTGCTGTCTTGACAGAGACAATATTCAACTGGCCGGGAATGGGCAGATTTGCTGTGGCTGCTGTCAATAATCTAGATTTTCCTTCGGTAATGGGATTTACGTTGTTAGCGGCAATAGTTATGGTGACAGCAAATCTAATAGTTGATCTGCTCTACTCCGTTTTAGATCCAAGAGTGAGGTTAGGTGATTAAATGGGATTTTTCGATGAGTGGAAAAAGAGAAACGAGTCAAGGATAAAAGAGACAAAATTTACGCTTAATCTTTTTAGACACAGCTTTCTTTCGATGCTCGGCTTGGTACTGATACTCCTCATGATACTGACGGCTTTATTTGCCCCATTTATAGCGACAGAACATCCAAATTACGTGACACTTATAAATCCGCAGGGAAAACGTGTCACAGAGCAGAGATGGGAGATACATTTCGACGAAAAGCTTGAGCCACCCTCAAGTGAACACTTATTCGGGACAAATGATTATGGATACGATATTTTCAGCATGATAGTGTACGGGTCCCGATTATCTATTAAAATAGCACTTATGGTCGTGGTCACTGCATTAATTATTGGTGTAGTCCTCGGAGCGTTAGCAGGGTACTTTGGAGGATGGATGGATGAGCTTGTAATGAGAGTTACTGACATCTTTTTCTCTATTCCAGGACTGATTTTGGCAATGGCTTTTACCGCAGCTCTGGGAAGGAGCATTGAGCATGTAATGTATGCCATGATCATAGTATGGTGGCCTGTCTATACAAGAATTATCAGGGCTCAGGTACTAAAAACGAGGGAAGAAACGTATGTGGAGGCAGCGAGATCTCTCGGAACTACTGACTTGAAAATAATATTTAAACATATTCTGCCAAACTCATTTGCACCTCTTTTCGTGCAAGTTACAATGGATATGGGTGCTGTAGTTCTCACAGCCGCAGGACTGAGTTTTATCGGATTGGGCGCCTCTCCAGGAACAGCAGAGTGGGGATTGATGATCTCCTCAGGAAGAGCGTACATTTTCCAGGCATGGTGGTACGTGTTCTTCCCCGGGATGGCTATAGTCCTTTTTGTTTTGGGATTTAACCTGCTTGGAGATGGTTTGAGAGATGTCCTAGACCCAAAGCTTAGGAGATGATCAGATGAAAGAATTATTGAAAGTAAAGGGCTTGAAAACTTATTTTTATACGTATGAAGGAGTCGTGAAAGCACTTGAAGGTATAAACTTTGATATTTACAAGGGAGAATCCATTGGACTTGTAGGGGAGACAGGGTGTGGAAAAAGTGTAACAGCTCTTTCCATAATGCGTTTAATCCAGTGGCCTCCGGGAAAGATAATAGAGGGAGAAATAACACTCGATGGAAAAGACCTGTTAAAGATATCCGAAGAGGAAATGAGGAATATTAGGGGAGCGGAGATATCCATGATCTTTCAGGAGCCCATGTCTTCTTTGAACCCCGTTTTCACGATCGGAAGTCAGATAACAGAAGCTATCACACTCCACCAAGAGGTTAATAAAAAAGAGGCAGAAAAAAGATCTTTGGACATGTTAAACCTTGTCAGGATGCCGGATGCAGAAAAGGTATTGAAACAATATCCTCACGAACTTTCGGGAGGAATGCAGCAGAGAGCGATGATTGCAATGGCACTTTCATGCAAACCTTCGTTACTTATAGCTGACGAGCCGACAACGGCTTTAGATGTTACTGTCCAAGCTCAGATCCTGGATCTTATCCAAGAACTAAACGAAGAGATAGATTCTTCGATGCTTTTAATAACACACGACCTTGGTGTTGTCGCTCAGGTTTGTGACAGAGTCGCTGTTATGTATGCAGGATATATCGTAGAGATAGGTACAGTGAAACAGATATTCAAAAATCCTTACCATCCCTACACAAAGGGTCTTATGTACGCCATTCCTAAAATCCATGTAGAGACTAAGAGGCTGGAAGTGATAAGAGGGGTAGTTCCAAACTTAATAACTCCTCCTTCGGGATGCAGATTCCATCCAAGATGCGATCATGCAATGGATGTATGCAAAAAGAAGGCTCCACCAACAGTCAAAGTAGAGGAGGGGCATTATGTCGCCTGTTTTTTACATGGGGGGGTGAAGTAGATGTCTAAATATATCATAGAAGCAAAGAATCTCAAAAAGTACTTTCCGATTAAAGGAGGATTATTATCAAAGATTGTAGGTTATGTAAAGGCTGTTGATGATGTTACATTGAGTATAAAGAAAGGGGATTGTCTTGGTCTTGTAGGGGAGTCTGGATGCGGAAAAACTACGTTTGGAAGAACTATTCTCAAGCTGATCGAGGCAGATGAAGGTAAAATACTCTTTGAAGATAAAAATTTAGCCGAAATAAAAGGTAAAAAGATGCGAGAAATGAGAAGAGATATGCAGATGGTTTTTCAAGACCCAAATTCTTCGTTGGATCCCAGATTCACAGTAAAAAATATCATAGGCGAACCTTTTACTAACTTTACAAAGATTAAGGGAGAAGAACTAGTTAAGAAAGTATTGGAACTCCTGGAACTGGTAGGATTAAAGAAAGAACATCTATACAGGTATCCTCACGAGTTTTCAGGAGGCCAGAGACAAAGGATAGCTGTTGCAAGAGCAATAGCTTTGGATCCGAAGTTTATAGTCTTAGATGAGCCTACTTCCGCTCTGGATGTTTCTGTTCAGGCAAAGACCTTAAATCTTTTCCAGGAACTTCAGGAAAAATTCGATCTTTCATACCTCTTCATCACGCATGATCTCAGTGTTGCAAAACACATGGCAGATAACATTGGTGTCATGTATGTTGGCAAGCTTGTAGAAACATCTGAGACAGGGGCTTTATTCGAAGAGCCTCTTCATCCATATACGCAAGCTTTGCTTTCTGCTATTCCCGTTGCAGACCCGGAATACAAGGTAATGAGGACAGTACTAACAGGAGACGTACCAAGTCCCGCAAATCCTCCCTCAGGGTGCAGATTCCATCCAAGATGCCCAAAAGCAATGGAGATCTGCAGCAAAGAGGAACCAAAGCTAGAAAAAGTAGGTGATGGAAGATTAGTAGCATGCCATCTTTATTAAAATCTCTATTTACTTTATTTATTATATTTTTTATTTGCGATATAACAATTTTTTATTGCATTTCTCAGACTGCAGATATAAATAAGCCTGAAGTTATTCCTTTAGAGAATGTTTCTTCTTTGTACATGAATGAATATGGAAGTTTTATTTATGGTACAGACGATGGGGAAATAGTTTCGAATGGACAAAATAAGGTAGAGGGCGAAATTAAAAGTATTTATGCAGAGATGAATAATACATTTATTCTTGCGAGTACGGAGGATACGCTCTACTGTTTTCTTCGCACATTGAAATGGAAACATGCCTTAAAAAATTCTCAGATAATAGGGATAGGAAGATACTTTAAACAGACCCTTATCCTGACCAATATGGTAGCTGTTAGTGATGAAGGAGTATCGGTATATAAACGATCAGGCGATCTCATGTGGAACTTTCCCGT
Organism: Thermococci archaeon; assembly: GCA_030668905.1. Lineage (GTDB taxonomy): Archaea > Methanobacteriota_B > Thermococci > Methanofastidiosales > B48-G16 > B48-G16. The sequence continues at coordinate 6,706 of DAOVEQ010000006.1, read as the reverse complement.
TAAAGGAGTATGTGATATGGGCGATACTGGATACAAAATAGTTCTCGGTGCGGATCATCTCTATTTTTTTAAAGATTCCAATGAGTTTCTAATAGATTATGAAAATCATGAAAACCCGCCTTATAAAACTTATAATGTTCAGCCTATATCTCTTGATCTAAATTGGAATGGAAGAAAACTTATCGTTTTAACTGAGGATGAACTTATATACTATCAGGATGACGAAGAAAAATGGAGAGTTCCAGCTTCAGGAAAAGAAGTTTCACTTTGTGATTATGATAATAGCATTGCTCTTCAAGATGGTACAGGCATAAAAATATACGATCTCTCTGGAAATCTTACATACGAAGATGAAGGAGAGTATATCCCAACTCACGGAAATTATCTTTATAAATTTTCAGAAAATACACTGTATTCTTATTCAAAAAATAAACTAACATGGAAATCAACAGATATTCCCAATGTAGAGATTTTTACAAATGATAGAGGGAATTATCTTCTTGCTCTGGGAGAAGACAAGGGATATTACTTTTCTCAGTTGAGAAGCTTTTTCCCCGGATACAGAAAATACTGGGGTATCTTCCTTCCCTTCCTGATCCTGCAGTTTTTTATAATCGTGGCATTGAGATTTCATATTTCACTTGAAAAGAAAGAGATAAAAGTCGGAGTTATTCTTGGCATAATATCAGCATTAATTGGTTTGAAATATACAGGATTCCATGGTCAGTACTTTATAATGAGTGGATGTGTAGGATTTTTTGGAGGGTATATAGCAACAAGAAGCAAAGGTGAGCTTTGGGGGATAGTGATAGCTGTGGGTTCGTGTGCGATCATTGGAATAGTTGTATCGCAGATCTTGGCATTTTATCACTGGGTGTTTTATCTTATTCCATCGTATCCTGGATCAGAAGCGGTAAACTATATGGTAAATGGCATGGGCGTTGGATTGGGGTATGGTTTTTTCAGTGCAGTTGTTTGTATTTTTATAATGCGGTACTTTGAAAAAAGTATTTAAAAAAAAGTAAAGGAGATAATTATGAATAAAATGATTGCAGTTTGCGGCTTGAAATGTTATGAATGTGATATTTTGCAGGCATCTAACGATCCTAAAATAGCTCAGGAAATTGCAGACTGGTTCAAAAAAGAAAGAGGCGAAGAAGTAAAGATTGAAGAGATTCGTTGTTCAGGGTGTAAGGGTGATAGAACAAAACACTGGTCACCCTTAGATGTTGCGTTGACGAGAAGGGTTTGGAGTTTTGCTATGAATGTGAGGATTTCCCCTGCGACAGACTTAATGAATGGGCAGAAGGAAGTAAGGATTATAAAGAAGCTTAAAACAGACTTAAAATGATGAGGAAAAAATGAGGAATACCATTATAATGTTATAAATAAGAAGGTGTTTAGATGACCGATATCAAAGAAGAAGTATGGACACATTTTAAGGATTTTCAATATGTGTTTTTAGCAACTGTGGAAGATGACCAACCAAGAGTTAGGCCAGTGACCTTAATCTATTTTGATAAAAAATTTTGGATCACAACTGGCACAGAAGATGCAAAGGTTAAACAAATACAAAAGAATCCCAAAATAGAACTTTGTTTGTATCTCCAAGAAGGAGATAAAGAATGTTATGTAAGAGTTGCTGGAATGGCTAAAATAATTAAAGATAGAGAAACAAAAGAAACAATAGCCAGACATTGCGATTTTTTCAGTAAACATTGGGAAGATGTAGATGATCCCAATTATACCTTGATAGAGATCCGACCTATAGAAGTAGAATATTTGAGACCCGGTGAATTTTTAGCACAAAGATTTAAATTATAGTTGATTGGAATGGCATACCTTGATTTCATGGAGGCGAGATAAATAACTAACGTGAAAGCAGTTCTCTTTGATCTGGATGATACCCTTTTTGATCGAAACAAAGCACAGGAAGAGATACTTCACCGTATCATACACGAGTTTCACGAGATATTTAAGGGAATAGACGAGAAGAGAATATTTAATGCGTTTCTAGAATCGGATCGTCTGTCGACAGAAGAGTTCAATGCGGGTGATTCTATAGATGTGGTACGTATCGAAAGAAGCAGAAAATTTCTTAATATCCTTGGGTTGAGTGAAAACTTTGTAGGAAAGATAACAGAAATGTACATAAAATCGTACCCCGCCATTAATGTACCTGTTAAAAATGCAAAGGTTGTAATAAGGAATCTTGCCAAGAAAATCCAGCTGGGAGTTATATCTAACGGTTCTCTGGATGTACAACATCAGAAGCTGGAGACGTTGGGCATCAAACATCTATTTCGTTGCATTGTGTTATCGGAAGAAGTGGGTATTCGAAAGCCAAAACCTGGAATCTTTTGGAAAGCTACTACCCTGTTAGATAGAAGACCTGAAGAATGTTTGTACGTGGGTGATTCTTATAATACCGATATTGCAGGAGCTAAGAAAGCTGGCATGCAAGCATGTTGGTTCAATCCGAAGGGTGCAAGCCTTTCGCAGAAAGATGTTAAACCTGATTTTGAGATTCATACACTCTATGAAATTCTTGGGATTTTAGAATGTGTATAGCTGTAATGATAACCGAAACGTTTATAAAGGAATTAGGTGTACCTAATTTATGAGGTTAGACCAGGCAAAGGAAGGCAGCAAAATAAGAATCATCTCCCTAAGAGGTGGAAAAGGATTGAGAATGCGGCTCACGAAACTGGGAATTCATCTGGGAGAATCTGGAATAGTAAAAAGAAATAGTTTTGGTCCTATTCTTTTGAGTATAAACGGAAATAGTATTGCACTGGGGAGAGGAGTGGCTGCCAAGATCGAGGTAATGATAGAATGATTATTGCTTTAGCTGGTCAGCCAAACTCTGGAAAATCTACAATTTTTAACCAGGTAGCTGGATATAAGACTGTAACCTCAAATTTCCCTGGAAAAACTGTTAAATATACAAAAAGTAAGGTTAAGATGGGGAAAGAGTTTGAAGTTGTCGATCTTCCTGGTACATACTCTCTAACATCTTCAGATTTGGCAGAACTTGAGGCTAGAAACTATATTTTAAAAAAGGAAGCTGATGTAGTTATTAATGTAATAGATGCTTCTATACTCTCAAGAAGCCTTGAACTGACAATCCAGCTATGCGAGTTAGAAGTGCCTATAGTAATCTGTTTGAACATGCTAGACGAGGCTGAAAAAAAAGGTATCAGTATAGATACAAAAAAACTTGAGGAAGTTTTTGGTGTACCTGTAGTTACCACAATCGCAAATAAAGGTATAGGGGTCAAAGATCTTTTTTCTGTAGCTTTAGAGTTGCAAAAGAAGCCTAAAATCCCAAAATACAGCAGGGATATAGAAAAGGTGATCGAGACTTTAATCCCAAAAATAAAAAATGAGCCTAAAAGGCTTTCTGCGATCAAGATTTTGGAAGATGATGAATTTTTTACAGCTGAAACAGATATAAACTACAGAAGATACCAAGAAATTATCGAGAGAGAGCATGGAAGATCATGCGATCTTGTAATATCGTCAGAGAGGCATGCTTTGTCCATGAATATCTTTGAAGATGTTGCTAAAGTAGGAACTCCTAAAAAATCTTTTTTTGATTTTGATAAACTTCTAATGGGAAAATTTGGATATCCCCTATTAGTTGTAATTCTATACTGTATGTTTTATCTTGTTTTTAAAGTTGGAGGGATTTTTGAAGGTCCTCTGCTGGATTATTTCGACAGCCTGGCATCTAGGATAGTCATGGAAAACACGTTTTTGCAGAATATAACAGTGGGGATTATCCAAGGTCTTGCGGGAGGAGTAGGGATAGTACTTCCGTATCTTTTTCCCCTTCTTTTAGGTCTCGCTTTTCTGGAAGACACAGGGTATCTCCCCAGAGTAGCTTTCCTCATGGACAGCCTTTTCCATAAAATAGGACTTCATGGGAAGGCCCTGATACCTTTCATGCTTGGATATGGATGTACAGTTCCTGCAATTATGGGAACAAGGATCCTGGAATCTGAGAGGGATAGATACATTGCTGGATTCTTGAGTGTCTTTGTACCATGTTCTGCAAGGACAGCAGTTATATTTGGTTTGGCAGCGTTCTATCTTGGTCCTCTTACAGCTTTTCTTCTCTACATGACAAATATAATATTTTTAGGAATCCTGGGATTTGTATTGTCTAAAATTTATAAAGAAGAGAGCCCAGGATTGATTTTAGAGATACCATCTTTAAAAATACCTTCATTGAAAAGTATACTTTTAAAGACGTGGTTGAGGATAAGAGAGTTTATTATAATTGCCTGGCCTATATTGATCCTGGGAAGTGTAACGTTATCTTTGTTGGAACACTATGGATATGCTGAAACTATAAATAATCTCTTATCTCCTATAACTATTTTGCTCGGACTTCCGATAGCTGTTGGCACTACATTAATTTTCGGGATCCTGAGAAAAGAACTCTCTATGCTCATGTTAATGCAAGCTTTAGGAAGTTTAGAAGTTCTATCAAGGACTCAAATGCTGACATTTACTGTTTTTATAATGTATTATATTCCATGCCTGGCAACTATAGCAGCGATGATCAGCGAGTTCAGACTTAAAAGAACTTTATTGATTACAGGCACAACGCTTGTAGTTGCATTGATTCTGGGAATATTTGCAAGAATTATAGGTGGTATAGTATGGTAAGTGAAAATACAGAAGAGTACCTGGAAGCTATCTGGGTACTAGAAGAGAAAGGACAGAAGATCAGAATAACAGATCTGGCAGATCATTTAAATATAAAGCCTCCAAGTGTACTTGAAAAACTTAAAAAGCTTGAAGAAGAAAATTTAATAACATACAACAAAAATGAAGGGATCAAATTCACAAAAAAAGGAAAAAGGGGAGGAAAAAAGGTAATAAGAGCTCATAGAGTCCTTGAATCTCTTTTTACATACTTAGAAATTGGAGAAGATGATATGGAAAAGCTCTCATGTGCCTGCGAGCACATAAGCAAAGAGACGGTAAACAAGATCTGTACATTCTTAAATCATCCGGAAACATGTCCCCATGGTAAAAAAATACCTAGAGGAGAGTGCTGCAAAAATATTTAAACTGGGAGATCATTCTGATCTCAATGATAACACTGAAAGATGTCACCAAAAAATATGGTAAATTCACAGCTGTCGATAATTTAAATCTGGAGATAGAGGAAGGAGATTCTTTTGGATTCTTAGGACCGAATGGTGCCGGAAAAACGACTACTATTTTAATGGCTGTTGGGATTTTGCGTCCTACTTATGGAGAAATAAAAGTTTTTGATAAAGATATAAGAAGAGAAATAGAGATTAAAAAGAGAATAGGTGTTGTTTCGGAACAACAATACCTTTATAACGATATGACCGCTTTCGAGTATCTAAATTTTTTTGCTGAGCTTTACGATGTGGATTCAGATAGAGTTAATGAGATTTTAGATTATATGAGACTTTCAGATGTCAAGAACAAACTTTTAAAAGAGTACTCTAAGGGGATGAGACAAAAAATAAGCGTTGCGAGGGCTGTCCTTCATGACCCCGATATCCTTATTCTGGATGAACCTGCTTACGGTCTCGATCCTAAGGGCGTGAAAGAGGTAAGAGATCTTATTCTGACAGAAAAAAAGAAAGGAAAGACCATATTTATCTCGTCCCACATATTAACAGAGATAGAAAAAGTATGTGATAATGTTGGTATAATCGACAAGGGGAAACTTGTTTTTGAAGGAAAGATGGATGAACTGAAAAGAAAGGTTTCTGGTGGGAGAAGAATATATATCGAACTTTATAAGATAACGAAAAAGATCGCTGATAACCTCAAAAAGCTGAGTTTCGTACAGGATATATCTATAGAGGGGAACATAATTCAGATAACGACAGAAGAAGATAAAAGAAAGGAAATATCTGAAATTATAACAGAGTCTGGAGGAATTATAATTGGAATGCACGAAGAAAGCGTCAGTTTAGAGGATGCATTCTTGAGGGTGATCGAGAATGAATAAAAGAATTCTTAAAGTATTGACGAAGAGAGAGATTCTATCAGGGGTTTACGGTATAAATGTATATTTCTTGATCTTTTTATCATGCATTATGGCCTCTATATTTTTCTATACGTTTTTAGATACGATGAAAAATGGGATAATAACGGGAACGCCCATGCTCACGACATTCATATTTTCAGTAATACCTCTTTCTGGACTTTATTTTGGAATTTCAGCTGTCACTTCAATAGCCAAGGAAAGAAGTGAGAAAACGATTGAGGTGCTTTTTTATGGTCCTGTCTCTGAGGAAAACTATATACTTGAAAAATATATTAACAAGATGTTTCTCTACTGCTATTTTCTATCATTTGTAATCATTTTTTTCTTAATATCCGAGAAATTCATGAATTTCGGCCTGGGAACTAATTTTCTTAAGGTATGTTTCCTCTCGATTCTCATAGTATCATGTGCAGTATCTTTTGGAATTTTCTTATCAACTCTTGCTCCGTCAGAGAACATGTCCATAGTAATACTGATAGGATTCTATGTATGTATGGGAAGCCTTCTCATCCTTGAAAGTATGTTAGGACTTCCCACGCACGGAAACATAAACATAATTCAAAATATGTTTTTAAAGATAGTACATATCTCCAGAATGATCGATCCTATACATTACTTCTCTTTGGGAATGTCTTCTATAAGTGACGGAGGAAAGGAGTT
>DAOVEQ010000026.1 GCA_030668905.1 Thermococci archaeon | reverse complement strand
GGTGAGTTTTGATTTAAGCGTGAACGAAGATCTGGACTCTGGAAATTATCCCGTAATACTTAACATTGCATATTTGGATGATCTTGGAAATATAGTGAACGAAAAACATATAATAGGATTGGAGATAAGAGGTGTTCCTCGAATAGTAATTCAGGGTGTGGACTCTGATCCGAAGATACCCCTCAAAGGCGGAGAGGTTACAATATCTGTTAATCTCGAGAATATAGGAACAGGGAATGCAAAAATTGTGAAAGTGGGATTTTCGTCTGAACTTGGAGATTTTATGAGCTACGTTGGCGGCATAAAGAAGGGAGACAGCAGTGTAGCAGTTTTTAATACCGTTATTCCCGATACAGAAAGTGAAAAATGCGAGATAAAGATTCTTGTGGAGTACGAAGATGAGATCGGCAATAAAAAAACTCTTGAGGATAGTTATATCATAACTCTAAAAGAGGGAAAAGCATACACAAAACAGTTAATAGGAGTTTTTGTACTTGCCATAATAGGAATAATTGGCTGGTGGTACAAGAAACGCAGAGATCTGAAGAAAATAATGAAGTGAGTCCATGAACTTCTTGGAGATCGTTTACAAAAATATATTGAGGAGAAAGGCGAGAACATTTCTATCTTTATTGGGAATAATGATAGGTGTCTCTGCCATCGTTGCATTGGTGGGCGTCTCAAATGGATTGAAAAGCAGTGCACTCGACGTGATGGGGTCACTCACAGGTGACATCTCTGTTACCACGAGTGGAACTTTCTTTACTGTGGAGCCCATGAATGAGTCAGTGATGGATAAAATAAAGGGTATAAAAGGCGTAAAATACATTGCTCCCGTGGTGATCATTATAGATGTAGAAGCAATGACAGGAGGTGGACAGGGGCCCAGCAGTTTTGAGGTCTACGGTATCGATCCTGTGGCCGAGAAGCTTATCGGCACATCTGCTACGGAAGTAAAAGAGGGAAGAGCTCTACAAGCAAGCGATAGATACAAAATGATAGTGGGAAGCACGTATGCGAAGATGAAAGACCTCAAAGTGGGGAGTAAAGTAAAGTTCTACGAGAGACAGTTTGAAGTAGTGGGGATCATGGAGACAGGTAACTTCATTATGGATCAGATGAGGGCAATACCCATAGATGTTGCAAGAGAAGTAGCAGGGGTAGATCCTGATATAATACATATGGTGAGGGTAAAGGTCGAAAAACCTGGAACAGAAAAAGAAGTTGCTTTGAGAATAAATTTGATAGTTCCAGATGTTGAAGCAACAACCTCGTCTGAACAGACGGAACAGATAAGCGAGTTTCTGGATACGATAGAGACAATGACGTGGGCTATATCTGCCATAGCAGCTATAGTTGGCGGAATAGGAATTATGAACACGATGTTGATGTCAGTAATAGAAAGAACAAAGGAGATAGGGGTTTTTAAAGCTGTCGGCTGGAGTAACAATGATGTTCTCAAAATGATACTTCTTGAAGGGTTTTTACTGGGCCTTTTCGGAGGAATTCTTGGCATTGGAGGAGGAAAACTTACTACAATAGCTTTTGCAGCTTTTTTGAGAGGATTTCAGGCCAACATAACCTTGGTCCTCGTAGGAGAAGCAATGCTATTTGCTGTTGCTCTTGGAGTTTTTGGAGGAATATATCCTGCTTACAAGGCTGCTTCAATAGATCCTATAGATGCTTTGAGGAATGAGTGAATGATAGAACTCATAGATTTAAAAAAATACTACAAAATTGGAGATATAATAGTTAAAGCCTTAGATGGCGTGAGTATTAAAATAGAGGAGGGCGAGTTTTTAAGCATCGTCGGCCCTTCAGGCTCAGGCAAAACAACGCTTTTAGACCAGATAGGTGCTCTTGATACTCCTACTTCTGGGAGCGTTATAATAGACGGTATAGATATTGCCAAAATCCCGAAATCTATTCTTTACATGCTAAGAAGGGAAAAAATAGGATTTGTATTCCAGAATCATAATCTTATAGCCAGTTTAACTGCCCTGGAAAATGTTCTCATACCGTTACTTCCCGAAGGTATAAACCCGAAAAAGTATGAAAGAGCATTAAAACTATTGGAGGCTGTCGGATTAAAAGAAAGAGCACTGCACAAACCGTCCGAGCTTTCTGCAGGCCAGAAACAGAGAGTCGCTATGGCGAGAGCTCTGATAAATAATCCTAAAATAGTCCTGGCAGATGAACCGACAGGTTCTGTAGATACAAAGACAGGACAGGAGATCATGGAGATATTAAAACAGTTGAACACTGAGTTTAATACGACGATAATAATAGTGACCCACGATCTGGAGATGACGCGAAACACAGAACGGATTATCTTTTTAAGAGATGGAAAAATAGATAAAGAAACCAAAATTTAAAAAAGATTATGATAATCTCGATAGCGCAGATGGATATAGTACTGGGGGATAAAGGGAGAAACATACAGAAGGGGGTATCCTTTATAGAAGAAGCGGTGAAAAGAAAATCCGATATTATAGTATTTCCTGAACTCTGGACTACTGGATATGCAAAGGATGTAAAAGAGTTAGCAGAACCCCTCAATGGAAAAACTATTAAAAAACTTACAGAAACTGCAAAGGAGAAAAATATCAAAATTTTCGGATCAATAGCGGAAAATCATTACAATACGATGCATTATATATCGCCAAAAGGATTAGAAGCTTCTTACAGGAAGATTCATCTCTTTTCACTGATGAATGAAGAGAGATTCTTTGCGGCGGGAAACAAAATCGGATTAAAAGAAAATATAGGGATGATGATATGTTATGATCTAAGATTTCCAGAACTTTCGAGAAAACTAACTATAAATGGAGCTGAAATACTGATCATATGTGCAGAATGGCCGTATCCTAGAATTGAACACTGGAGGACTTTGTTAAAAGCAAGAGCGATTGATAACCTGGTTTATGTTATAGGATGCAACAGAGTCGGCAACGACACGAAATTCGAGTATTTCGGGCATTCTTCTGTAATAGATCCATGGGGAAGAAGAATGATCGAAGGAGGAAAAGATGAGACTCTATTAACATGTGAGATCGATCTTTCTTTAGTAAAGGAAGTGCGGAAAAAATTTCCTGTTCTGAAAGACATAAAAGAAATTTATTAGAGTTATCTCTAAAATAAATACAATTATTGATTCTTAACGAATGGGAACTATTGACATAATTCCATACCAAGGAAAAAATTAAAATGGTAGAACAAAGAATATGTGTTATGTTAACAATAAAAAACTGTTCTCTGATCGACGGCAATGGAAACTTTGAAGAGGATGTATCTATTCTCATTGAAAACAATAAAATAAAAGAGATAGGTTCTCCTGAGGAAAGAGGAAAAATAATCAATGCCAAAGGCAAGTATGTACTTCCAGGATTGATAGATTCGCATCTTCACTTAGCTGGAACAAGGAGCATGAATCCCCTGGATTGGGTCCTGGAAAATTCTGCATTGAAGACGATAAGAGCTGTAAAAGATGTAGAGAAACTTGTAGAAGCTGGATTTACGAGTGTTAGATGTGCAGGAATAAGTCCTCATTCCTTAGCTTTAAGAGATGCTGTCAATGAAGGGATCATAAAAGGTCCTAGAATTCAGGCAGCTGGAAGAGCGATGAGCCAGACTGGTGGCCATGGCGATTTTCACATGCTTCCGTTGGAATGGGCTAAGAAAGCTGAAATGTCGTGTATAGTAGATGGTGTTGACGAATGCAGAAAAGCTGCCAGGGAACTGTTAAGAGAAGGTGTGGATTTTATTAAGATGTGTACAACTGGGGGAGTGTTATCGGAAAAAGATTCTCCAGAACAATCACAGTTCACTGTAGAAGAGATAAGAGCAGTTGTGGAAGAGGCCGAGAGGGTAAATAAAAAAGTAGATACACATTCACAGGGTACAGAAGGCATAAGGAATGCTGTAAAAGCAGGAGTGAAAAATATAGTCCATGGATTTTATCTAGATAAAAAAACGTGCAGAATGATGATCGAAAATAACTGCGTATATATACCCACGTTATCTGTGAATTATAAACTGTTTACAGAGGGCAAAGACTTCGATGTTCCCGAGTATGGTCTGCAAAAGATTAAAAAGACATCGGAGATACATAAAGAGAGTATTGCTCTGGCATACAAGATGGGAGTAACAATAGCAACAGGGACAGATTTTATAGGACCTGAGTTACTTCCTCACGGAGATAATGCTTTAGAACTGGAACTTTTGGTAGAAAAAATAGGTTTTACGGAGATGGAAGCGATCACAGCTGCTACAAAAAATGGGGCAATAACAATGGGGAGAGACGATCTTGGAACGATAGAAGAAGGAAAAACTGCAGACATGATCATTGTAAATAAAAATCCTTTGGAGAATATAAAAATATTGAGAGAAAAGAAAAACATAGAATATGTCATAAAAGATGGAATGATAATATGAATACAGAAGAAATAATGGGAATAGCTTTAAAATTGGCAGGGCAGAAGAAAATTCCTGAAGATTCTGAGATATACCTACATGGAGAAAATATAAAAAGAGTTCTTTTTGGGATCGATATAAATGTCTCAGAACTTCTTTTAGCCCAGAAACTAAAATGTGATTGTGTAATAGCGCATCATCCCCTGGGGAATAATGCTGTTCTCAATTTTTATAAAATAATTGATAAACACGCAAGCATCATGATAAAAAACGGAATCCCGGAAGAAAAAGCATGGAAATCTATAGAGAGCTTAAAAAATAGTTTAAAAATAGCGAATCATTCACGGAATTATACACACATTCCATCGATAACTAAAAAAATTGGGATGCCATTAATGAATATACACAATCCGTTGGATGAAATAGGAAGAAGAATAATGCAGGAAACTGTGAACAACGCAAAACCAGAAAGGGTAAGAGATGTTATAAATTCGTTATATACTCTCCCCGAGTTCCAAAAAGCACTCACAAAAATAAAAGCTGTGATAGGGAGCGAAGAAGGAGACGCAAGAAAGACTGTGGTAGCACATGGAGCAGGTACTAACGGTGGGTACGATATCGCGAAAACTTATTTTGAATACGGATTTTGTGTTGTTTATATTCATGTAGGTGTCGCTGATTACCTCAAACTGAAGAATGAAAAAGGGAATCTTATAGTGTCAGGTCATATAGTAAGCGATTCAGTCGGTATAAATCCTTTTATAAAAGCTCTGGAAAAAGAAAGCATAGAAGTTATAAAAATAAGCGGAGTTTACTGCTAAGTTTGAAGACAAAATATTTATATCATAGAAAATTTTAAATAAAGAGGAAGATAATATATACTGGAAATTATACTGGAAATCCGAGGGAAAAGAATGGAAGACATGAATGAGTACATAAAAAATGTCCTTGATGAAGAGGAACTCATAGAAATCAAAGGAGAAGCCTTTGGAAGACTTGCTCCCGATTCCGAAATAAGGGACAAATCATGGGTATATAAAAAATACTTTACTCTTGAACCTCTCGAAGCGATCCCAAAGGAGGAAATTACAGAAAAAGAGGAGGAAGATCTATTGAAACCATTTGAAGAGGTTCCAATTCCTTTAGAAGTTTCTATACCAGAGGTAGAAGTTCCAAAAAGAGAGTTTCCACTTTTAGAAAAGCCTAAACCTCCAAAACATGAAGAAGAGATATCACCAAGAACAAAGGAGCTTTTAAAAGAGGTTGAGGAAATTAACAGGCTTTATGATACTGTATATATCCTCTACAATCTGGATAAAGTTAAATCAAAGTACCTCCAATTACTCAATGAAAGAAATAAGTTGCTCGATAAAAATCCGTATGTGATCGAGAGAATAGATAAAAGCCTCACAGAACTGAAGGATAAAATAAATAAGGTCTCTCATAAAAAAGAATCTCAGAAACTAAGAGGAGAATACGAAGTTTTTCTCGATAAACTTGATAGAATACTTAGAGAATATACAAAAAAATATATTGTCAGCAATTCAGAAGAAGTCAGGAGAAAATACCTCGAATTTCTAGACGAAAAAGATAGAATGGGTCCCGGATTTCCACAATTGAAAGAAGTGGCAGAAAAAAGGATTCAGGAGCTGAGAGATAGAATAGACATGGTAGGGAGGAGTAAAGACCTTAAAAAAGAGGTACTGGCAATAATGAAACTTTCCAATGAGATACTTGAAAAGGCAAAGAAAGAAGATCTAGAAGGATTAATGAGTAATTACAAAACATGTGTGAACAGATATGAATCTATCTCCAAAGATATCCCGAAACCTGTGAGTGATAAGATAAAAAACAAACTTTTTGAGTGTAACAGGATTTTAAAATCTTTAAAAGAGAGAAAAGTGGCTAGAAAAGAAATGATACAAAGAGAGACAGTCAGGACAAGTCAGTACGAAGTCCAGGGATTAAAGATTTACTGGAATACATATATGAAAGAGGTTCAGGGGTTTAACAAACTTTTATCGAGAGCAAAATCACATCAGTACTTTGAGTTATACAATAAATTCAATAAACTCAGAGATACTTACTCCAATCTCGTAAAACGAGAGGCCATTCCGCAGACTGAGCTTCAGAAAGCAAGGATAGAACTATCAAAGTCGTTCGATGTATTGGAAACTTTAAAAAATGAAATGTAGTCAGGGTTTTGTTTTTATCTCTCCATGAATTGTGACGTTACTTCCTATTTTCATTGTATCCGAGTATTCTATACCATCTTTTATGACAACACCATTACCCAGGATCACTTTTCCTCCGACAGCCTTCAGAATCTCTGTGCTATTTCCGATACTTAGTTCACCTTCGCTTAAAACTAACTTTAGAGTGCAACCTATTCCTGTTTCTATCTTTCCTCTCCCTCTAACGCTGTCTTCTATCTCAACCCCATCTCCCATTTTTATATTGTCTGCTTCGATAAATCCCTTTACGTAAACCTCATTACCTATAGTAACATCCCCAGAGACTTTTATATCTCCGTTGATCCTTGCTTTTTCTTCTATTACAACATTTTTCTTAGCATTTATTCCGCCATTGATTATAATTCCTTTGGAAATTACTATATCGAGATGTTCAGAGTTGATGGCAAAAGTTTTCATCTCTATCTGTTCCCTTTTCATTATAAGTTCTTTTTTTAAGCTTTCAACAGACTCTCTCATCTGCTGTCTTTCCACAACAAACTTTTCTAATTTGTTGACTAAGTTTTGATTTTCAGTTTTTAATCTTTCTATTATACCCTGCATCCCCCTAACATCGCCAAATCTTCCTTCATACTTTCTTATCTGATCTGTTAAATTTCGATTCTGCACTTTTAAGCTTTCCAGCTGCTGACTCAATACTTTAATTTTTCTGTCTTTTTCTTTACTACTAAAGAGCGGCATGAAAATCCTCCTTTATTTTTTATTATAATTTATTATATCTTCAATCTTTTTTAAGTTTTTCTCTTACAACACCGGTAACACTTCTCCTTCCATGATCTACTACTCTAATATCATAAAAATTTTTAAGTTCTAATCTCCTTTTTATCCCGACTACCAAAGGGTATGTCCCAAATTGTCTCCCAAATGTTGTTTTTCCATCATAAATCTCGGTATAAACGTTTTTCAATACTGTATTTTCAGGTATAACTTTTTTTAACATTTCTTTATCTATCTCTTCTCTTATTTTTTCTCTCCAGCTGTAATAAAACCTATTATTTTTCTTCAACGTTTTCAATCCTCTTTCAAATATCTTTGTATTTGGAAATGGAACAACTTTTCTTATATTTATTCTTCTCAGTAAAAGATTTTCATCCAGAAATCTTTTCAGCCCCCGATAATTTATCTCAAGCGTCTCTTTTGTCTCCCCTATCAATCCTAAAACTATATTTATCCCCGGCAAAAATTTTGGGATTCCATTTTCCCTGAGTTTTCCATATTTATTTAAAATCTCCACGGCTTTGTAGAGGACCTCTGGAGACGTATTGAGATTGTTTTTTCTGATTACCTCTTCATCAAAACTTTCCATTCCGAAGGCTGCCACGTTCCCCGATGTGCAGTACTTTACGATCGCCTTTGTTATTTTTACTCCTTCTTCAGTAATAACTCTGTTGGGATTTGCATTGTCTATATGAAGCATTTTTAAATCCATTTTGCTTAATGCTTTAAGCAATTTCTCTATCTCCTCAAAATTTTTATAAGAATAGAAACAGGGCTGTTTTCCGAGCCTGAAGTATCTGCATCCCATATCATAAAAAGCCTTCACCTCTTTGATTATATCCTTAACATCTCGAAATTCTATTTTTTTCAACGATTCAACGCAGAAACTACATTTGCCATGGCATCCTCTTCCAGTTTCTATCTCTATTACCCTTATATGTGGTATCTGTTTAATTATATAGGCTCCATTAACAGAATACTCTTTGACTTTATTATAATCGTTAATATCCAGGAAATTTTCATCCACAAGATCAAAAAAATCTTCTTTCAATCTCTCGATCCTTTTTCCACCTAGTTTTTGAGTTCCGAGTCCGGCAGCAGGCCCTGTTAAAACTTTTTTTGATTTTACATCCTTTAAAAGGTCACAGATCTCGTGTAAAGTTCCTGGAACAGCACTCAGATACTTTCCAGGAGTCTGCACACCTAAAACTATGATCAGTGTAGAGTTTTTAAGTATTTTTTCTACATTTTGATAATTTACCGTAAGATTGTACGTTTTTATATCTGTTTTCTCGTTTAATCTCGTTCTTTTTATCTTTTTTTTATATTTCCAGAAGCGGAGATCGTCTATTGTAATATAGTACGAGTTTTTCAGAGCACCTGCAATGTATCGTGGATACGTTCCGAGATAGGGGGGAACACCAAGCCCTGAAGGCTCGTCAGTGTAACAGTCTATAATACAGTACTGCATGTATCTTACTTTGCGATATTAACTATTTCTATATTTCTGTTGATCTTTACTATATCCTGCG
>DAOVEQ010000159.1 GCA_030668905.1 Thermococci archaeon | reverse complement strand
TTCTGGAAGATCTATATACGCTATATCTCCCATCTCTTCCTGTGCATAATCGGTAATCCCGACTATCCCTGTATTTCCTTCTACCTTCAGCCATTCATGCTTTTTCGTATAGTAAAGATCTTCTTTAACTACCATTAAATCACCTCTCTAAAAGCTCCATATTTTTTTGGATCGTAAAAAGGAGATTTTACGATCTCTCCTTCTTTTTGTTTTCCTCTTATTTCTATATAAATTTTATCTCCAATATTTAAATTAACATCCGCAAAACATAACCCTATCCCGTCGCCATTCATAGACTGTGTTCCGCTGGTTACCTCACCAACTATTTTTTCGTTAACAAAGATCTTGCACCCTTCTCTCGGTATTCCTCTTTCTGTGAGTTTAAAATGCATTATCTTTTTTTGAAGTTTTTGATTTTTTAGAGCCTTTTTCCCTATAAAATCTTTGTCAAAAGATAAAGCAAAGTCCAGCCCAGCTTCTAAAGGTGTTACGCTGTCTATGTCTGTACTCAGTAACTGTTTTTCCTTCGTATCTTCTCCGTATAGTGTATATCCTGCCTCTATTCTCAGGGTATCTCTTGCTCCGAGACCGCACGGCTTTATCCCATACTTTTTACCTTTTTTTAATATTTCCTCCCATACGTCCCTACAATACTTCAAATCAGCTTCAAAGAAAAGTTCGAATCCGTTTTCACCTGTGTATCCTGATTTGGAGACAATTATATCTACACCTTTGTAATTTATTTTTTTTGCCTGGAACCACCACATTTCCTTTATATCTATATCAAATAATTCTTTACATAAAAGTTCTGCTTTAGGTCCCTGAATAGAATATAACTGCATATCATGAGTCTTATTTACAATATTTACGTCGTAAAATCTGGAAAATAATGAGAACCATTCATATATCTTCTCTACCGCCACAGCGTCATATACAACCATATATTTATCTCCCAGGTTATACACGAGGCATTCATCTTTTATCGCTCCCCTTTCATTGAGTATTAACGCGTAAGTTGCAGAGATCGGAGGAGGCTTTGAGATATCATTTGTAGTTAGATACTGAAGAAACTCAAGCGCATCTTTGCCTTCAACTATTATCTCCCCCATGTGAGAAACATCGAATATGCCTACATTGTTCCTTACAGTTAAATGTTCATCTTTAATACTCGAATACCAGATGGGCATCTCGTATCCGGCAAAATCTGCCGTTTTTTTTGCATTTTCCTGATGCCAGTTATGAATTTTAAGTCTCATGAGATCACCTGAGATTTTTTATTACCAAAAACAATATAAATCTTTTCGTATTCTAAAAATTATGAATTTTTTACAGGCATTGATTCTTGGGATTATTCAGGGAATTACGGAGTGGCTACCAGTGAGCAGCTCGGCCCAGGTTACGATTTTAGGTACAGTTTTCAAGATGAGTTACCAAGAAGCCTTTTCATTCGGGATTTTTTTGCACCTTGGGACTTTATTGGCTGTATTATTCAAATTCAGGGATGTGAAACTTTATCTGAATAAGTTTATAATCGTAGCTACTATTTTTACGGGAGTTATTGGAGTACCTCTATATCTTTTCATAAGCTATTCAGGAGAGTTCATCGGTGTAATAATAGGAGTTTCTCTTATAATAACGGGACTTGTTTTACGATTTTCAAAAAATAAATTCGGTACCAAAGGGAGTGATGATGGTACTCTCAAAGACAGTTCTATTGTAGGATTCTTCCAGGGTTTTTCCATCCTTCCAGGGATCTCGAGATCGGGAATAACTGTCTCTTCTCTTCTTTTTAGAGGATTCAAACAGGAAGAAGCATTAAAACTGTCTTTCTTACTGAGTGTTCCTGCCGTTCTTGGCGGCATTGTTTTAGATATGGTAAAAAACTCTGAAACTCTCGTTCTGCAGTATAAGTATATTCTTGTTGGGATACTTTTCGCTTTTCTTTCAGGATATCTGGCAATGAATTTTTTATTGAGTGTGGCTAAAAAGATAAGTTTTGATATTTTCTGTGTTATCTTCGGAGTAATAACACTGGTGATGCTATGGTAGACTGGAGACTTTTACAGGTGATCTTTTTGTGTGTTCTACCGTGGGTGGAATTGAGAGGCGCCATACCGTTGGGAGTTGCATACAATTACAGTATACTTCCTGTCTTTATAGGATGTGTAATAATAGATATACTCCTCATACCATTGATCTTTTTGTTTCTGGACTTTGTGATACCCATAGTTACGAAGATCGATTTTGTGGATGATTTATACCAGTATGCGATAAAAAAAGCAAGAAAAAATTACGAGAAATATGAAAAATACGAGATAATCGGATTAGCTTTATTCGTCGGGATCCCGCTTCCAGGAACTGGAGTTTACTCGGGAACATTGATCGCCTATATCTTTGGGCTGAAAAGAAAAAAAGCATTTTTATCAATAGCATTAGGAGCATTGATCGCTGGTATAATAGTTACTATGATTACTGCTGGAGTGATCAGCATATTTTAATCAAAACCTTTTTATAGAGAGATCAAGATTTAAAAAAGGTGACAATTATGATAAAACCGATCGTCATTACAGATGAGAAAAGAGAAGGAAGAGGTTTCAGCTTAAAAGAAATAAAAGAAGCGAAGATAGACATACAGAGAGCCAGAAAATTAGGATTTTTAGTTGACAGAAGAAGAAAAACAGTATATGACGAAAACATAAAAAAATTAAAAGAACTTTTGAAACCTGCCAAAAAGAAACCTGTTAAGAAAAAACTTGTAAAAGAAAAAATAAAAAAAGTAGAAAAGCCGATAAAGAAAGAAGCAAAAGAAAAGAAAGTAAAGAAGAAAGCAGTAAAAGCAGAAGAACCGAAGAAAAAAGCAGTGAAA
>DAOVEQ010000018.1 GCA_030668905.1 Thermococci archaeon | reverse complement strand
TTATCACCTTGCTATCTTTAAGTAATAAGTATATTTATACCTTTCGGTAATTCGTAAACGATTTTATCCTCACTCCAGATGTTCCGTACAGTTCAATACCTCAATTATGGGATTAGCTTTGTCGTCTATTTCAAGAAAAGTAACTGCCGTATTTTTCGGATGATATTCCTTAAATTTCTCATTGGGCAGGTTGAATATATGAAGTAAGAAATCTCCTATAGGGCCGCCGTGGCTAATCAAAAGAACAGTGCTATTTTGTTCAGTTTTTATTAAATCATAAAAAAACTGGATTATTCTTTCTTTTAGCTCCGGTATGGATTCTCCTCCTTCGGGTACAAATGTGAACACATCACGTCCAGAGTTTTCCAGAGCTTCAGAAAAGTATTCAGCTGGTTTTCCCTCCAACACGCCAAGATTTCGTTCCCTCAGTCGCGGCTCGTAGATCACCCCCGCATTAGGATGATATTTAATAATTTCTTTCGCTGTGTCTACCGCCCTTTTAAGATCGCTCACGTATATTTTATCAATGTTTTCATCTTTTAGACGTATTGCAACTTTTTTTGCCTGTGAAATTCCTTTTTTGGACAGTGTTCCCTCCCCGTGCCCCTGGATTATCCTTCTGGCATTCTCTTCCGTCTCGCCGTGTCTTACCAAAATTAGTTTCATGATATCTTTTGCAGTTTTTTCATATGTTCTACTCTTTTTCTCAACAATTTCTCAGTTCCTATGTCTTTTCTGTAGAATACATTTCCCTTTACCTTTTCAACAGCGCTTTGAGCTATTTTTTCAGCATCTTCTATAGTATTGGCTATACCGACAAAGGCTGCTGCTCTCGATCTCGTCATATATAATCCGTCTTCTCTTAAATCCACAGAAGCGTAGTATACTTTAGCTTCTGTCTCGGGAATATCAAGTTTTCCGGGAACGGGATTTATGGGATAACCTTTTGGAACCACGTACTTGCATACTGTAGCTTTTTTTTCAAACTCTATTTTTTTCAAATTTTGATTTACTGTGTCTGAACATATCTCTGCAAAATTGTTTTTGAGTATAGGCAGGATATTCATGACTTCTGGATCACCAAACCTTGCGTTGTACTCCAGAAGTTTTACTCCTTTTTTGGTTAAAATGAATCCGCCGTATAAAACTCCCTTGTAATATTCTCCCGTTTCTTTATAAAGAGATTTCATTATGTTTTGTGTTATTTTTTCTCCCTTCTCGACATCTTTTTTCTTCAAAAATGGTAACAAATGATCGTTCATGGAGTATGATCCCATTCCTCCTGTATTTGGACCCTGATCATCTTCATACGCTCGTTTATGATCCTGTACAGGTATGGTGGCTGCCAAATGCTTGCCATCGGAGATACACTGGAGAGAAAACTCTTCCCCATCAAGTTTTTCTTCTATGACAACGAAATCATGACTGCGTAGCAGTTCTTTTGAGTACTCCAGAGCTTCTTCTATACTTTTCAGATGTTCTCCAGATACCTTTACTCCTTTTCCGCCTGTGAGTCCATCGGGCTTCACGACAAAATCGTTTATATCTCTTATGTACTCCTCTATTCCTTCCATACTTGAGAAGACCTTAGACTCAGGAGCTCCATCTATCTTATATTTTTCCATCAGTTCTCTCATGAAAGCTTTGCTCGTTTCTATTCTCGCAAGATTTTTTGTAGGCCCGAAACATTTAATCTCTAAGGATTCTAAATAATCCACGACCCCCTTTTCTAACGGCCCCTCAGGCCCTATGAAAGCAAAATCTGGATTTATTCTTTTAGCAAATTTTCCAAGTTTTTCAAGATCAAGATCCGAGATAACGTATTCTTTAGAAAATTTCATTATGCCAGGATTCCTGGTTTTCATGAAGCTGTATAACTCTGAATTCAGAGCTTCTGCAATGCAGTGTTCCCTCGCTCCCTGGCCCAAAAGGAGGATTTTCATTACGTTGCCTCCATCTTCACCCTTTCTTCCTTTCTTTTTAAAGCGAATTCTTCACTGGGTTCTATAACATAATCCCCATTCAAGCACGCCATACATATCTCCTTAATTCCAATGGCCTTTTTTAAACCTTCTATACTCTGGTACGTAACTGAGTCTGCACCTATCAATTTCTTATAATCTTTCCTTGCTATAAGTTCCTCCTTGCATGGGAAATCTATCCCATAAAAGCAGGGATGTAGTAATTTCGGACATGAGGAAACAAGATGAACCTCTTTAGCCCCGGCTTTTCTTACCATATTCACGATTCTCCGAGATGTAGTTCCTCTCACTATCGAGTCGTCAACAAGTACAATTTTTTTATCCTTGATTACGCTTTTTATACAGTTCAGATTTCTTTTTACAGCCGTTTCTCTCATTTTCTGAGTTGGCATGATGAATGTTCTCCCCGTGTATCTGTTTTTTATCAATCCCTCTTTATATTCAATCCCATTCTTCTCTGCAAATCCAAGGGCAGCAGGTCTTGAAGTATCGGGAACTGGAATTACTATATCCGCGTCTTTATCAAAATCTATGTTTTTTCCAAGATCTAATCTGATATCATAGACAGTTTTGCCTTCCATCACAGAGTCTGGACGTGAAAAGTAAACATACTCAAACATGCAGTGTCTCGCTCCTTTTTTGTTTATTATTTTACTTTCTATCTTGTCATCCACTATCATAAGTTCTCCAGGTTTCAAATCTCTTTCCAAACTGTAGCCCATCAGGTCTAACGCTGAAGATTCGGAAGCAAAAGCGTATCCCTTACCTTTTCCATAGACAAAGGGTCTTATTGCATAGGGATCACGGAACGCTACAAGCTTGTCATCAATCAGCGCCAGGCAAGAGTAAGAGCCTTTAACTCTATCCGTTACGTTATAAACTGCATTTTCGAGATCCTTTGTTTTTTTAAGTTCCTCGGCTAAACAGTGCAGAATAACTTCTACATCGCATCCCGATTCAATTTTTCTTCCCTCTTTCTTAAGTTCGGATCTCAGTTGAAAGTAATTAACAATATTTCCATTGTGAACGATTGCTATCTTTGGATCCAGCGTGAAAAAAGGCTGTGCATTCTTTTTCGGATCAGAACCAACTGTGGGGTATCTAACATGGCCCAGACCAACATTTCCAGAAAGATCTATTAAATCCCTTTCATCAAAAACTCCATTGACCAGTCCCAGATCCTTTTTCATGTAGTATTTTCCGTTATATTCTGTTATTATCCCACAGGATTCCTGTCCTCTGTGTTGAATCGCATTCAATCCTGTATATATGGAATAAGACACATTCTCATTTTTAATTCCTATAATTCCACACATCAAACTCCCCTCCTTAAATATTTTATAATACTTTCAAAAAATCGTTTTCCATCACCAACTTTCTTTTTTTCCTGATGCAAGTAGGGATAGAAAACTCTTTCGGGATGAGGCATCATCCCAAAAACATTTCCTTCCAGATTTGAGATACCTGCTATATTTTCCATAGAGCCGTTGGGATTAAAAGGGTATCCCGCATAATTTCCAGCTCTATTAACATACCTGAATATTATCTGATTATTCTCTTTCAACTCCTCAAGAATTCTTTTTGATGTTATGAACTTTCCTTCTGCATGTGCAATCGGGACTTGGATAATCTCACTTTTTTCGTATTTTTCTGTAAAGAAGCATTTGTTTTCATGCTTCAAAAAAACGTGTCTGCATTCAAACTTTGCAGAATCATTCACCGCCAAGGATATCTGCGGCTTGGAAACAATAATATCATTTATTCCTGGTAGTAGTCCCACTTCTGTCAAAACCTGAAAACCGTTGCATATGCCCCCTATAATTCTTCCCTCTTTTACGAACTCTTTCAATTCTTTGCTTATCTTTTTAAGTCTCGCTCCAAAAATAGCACCCGCCCTGATGTAATCTCCTGCCGAAAAACCTCCGGGGATCATTATTCCTTCATAATCAAATATATTTTTTTGCAGTTCTTTTTTTGCCCCTCCTGTGAACTGTTTCAGATGTACCATTTCCACAGGACATTTTAAAGCTGCAAATGCGTTGTAGATATCATCTTCGTTGTTTGTGCCTTCCATTCTTAAGATCGCGATCATAAAAAAGCCTCCTTTATCTCACGAAGTGAAAGAATAATGCTCTTCTCTTTATCTATGATCTTCAGTCTACTTCCGGATACTCTCCCGATTCTATGGAATTTGACATTATTTTTTTTCATTATCTCCTCAAACTCTTCGAAATCTCTTTCTCTTATCTCGCAGACGAAACATGAAGACTCAGAGAAGAGTTTGTAATCTGTTCTCATCTCTATTTTACTTAAATCCAGAGAAACACCTATATTTCCTCCTATCATCATCTCACATACTGTGACTACTAATCCGCCGTTGCTCACATCATGACAGGCTTTAATGATCTTTTTAGTCTCTAATATAGCTTTTATCTTATTTTTCAGCTCATCAGGATCACATTTAGGAATATATCCAAAATCATAGCCATAAAGTTTATAGTACTCGGATCCAGCCATTTCTTTCTTAATATCTCCAATGAGATATATCAGGTCTCCATTTCTCTTAAAATCCGTTCTTATACTTTTTCTGATGTCATCGATTATCCCCAAGCCCAGAACTACGGGGGTCGGGATCACACTGTAATACTCGCTCTCATTGTAAAAAGAAACATTTCCGGAAACGAAAGGAACACCCAATGCTTTTGCAAACTCGCCAAGACCTTTACACGCTTCGTAAAACTCTCCCATCCTCTCAGGTTTTTCAGGATTTCCGAAGTTCAAACAATCAGCGAACGAGTGCGGCTCGGCTCCTGAAGAAACTATGTTCCTGCATACTTCGTCCATAATATATTTTGCTCCCCAGTACGGGCTTATCTTCATTAGAGAAGGATTGCTATCGGCAGCTATAGCTATTCCCTTATACTCTTTTGATAACGGTTTTATAATGACAGAATCTGAATGCGTTAGCGATTCTATCTTCCCCTGTAACGGTTTTGTGATTGTTCTTGCGCCTACTTCATGATCGTACTGCTGTATCACAAAAGCTTTACTTCTTATGTTTGGAGAACTCAGGATTTTAAGGATCGTTTTCTCGTATGCAGGCTCTTTTGTTTCCTTTTCACGTTCTTTTAAGTTTTTTACGGTATGGGGTCTGTTATAGACTGGTGGTTCGACCAGAAACTTTATATCCATATCCAGAATCGTTTTTCCATGGTAATCGACTTTTATTCTCTTATTCTCTGTAATCTCACCTATGATGCTGTATTCTATGTCCCATAAATCGCAGATATCCGTAACTTTATCCACTTTTTTCCTGTCTAACAGCATCATCATTCTCTCCTGCGATTCGGATACCCATATCTCCCACGGTTTCATGTCTCTTTCTTTTAAAAGAACATTTTCTAAATTTACAACAGCACCAAAATTCGGATACGCCATTTCATCGACACAGCAGCTTAAACCTCCTCCTCCGAGGTCTTTCATGGCTTTAACCAGATTTTTTTCTACTGCTTCTAAACATACGTGTGTTAAAGGCTCTTTTATTATAGGATTTCCTACCTGGACAGCACTTCTATCCTCTTTTTCCGATTTTTCGTTCAACTCTGCAGATGCGAAAGTTACGCCGTGAATCCCGTCTCTTCCCGTTCTCCCTCCCAGGAGAAGAAATACGTCTCCTTTTTTTCCTTTTTTCGATATTTTACTGCTTATAATCCTGTTTTTCCTGACAATCCCTATGCAGCCTACATTTACGAGGCAGTTAGTTAAATAAGATACGTCATAATATACCATTCCCGCAATAGTCGGCACTCCAACTCTGTTCCCGTAATCTCGTATTCCTGCGATAACACCGCTCTGAATAAACTTCGGGTGCTTGACGCCTTTCGGAAGCTTTTTATAATCAAAATTAAGATCCCCGAAAAATAGTGGATCTACCAGTGCTATGGGCTTTGCACCCATGCAGACGACATCTCGTAATATGCCGCCTATACCTGTGGCAGCTCCTCCGTAAGGCTCTATGGCCGACGGGTGATTGTGACTTTCTAATGCAACTACATACGCATAGTTCTTGTTGAAATCCACGACTCCTGCATCTTCTTCTATTACAAGTAAGTTCTGTTTGGCTTTTATTCCAAAAATAAACTTTTTAAGAATGGATTTTGACGATTTGTAAGAACAGTGTTCACTCCATGCCTGTCCTACAGCCTGAAGCTCTATATCTCTCGGATTTCTCTTCTCAGAATAGAAATAATCTCTTATCTTGTGCATCTCCTCCAGATTCAAACCTATGCCGAGAACTCTGCTTATTTCGATAAGTTTATTGTCGTTTATGTTAAGAGATATTTCTTCAGTCATGACCTCACTTTATTTTATATTCATGGATCACAGGGTTCACCAACAATCTTTCCGTCATCTCTTCAACGTTATCTTTAGTCTTTATCTCATAAACTTTCCAGATTTTCACATCTTTTATATTGTATCCCAGCATCTCCAACGCTTTTTTTGTATTTTCAGCCTCCGGATCCAGAATTCCTTTTTTATACTTTACATATACTTTAGCCACTCAATCACCACATATGAGTTTGTAAATTTCTTTATATATTTCAGAAACGTCACCTTTGTCAAACCTAAATACATCCTTGTCATAGGACTTATCTTTAATCCAGAATCTGCATGAGTCTGGCGATAACTCATCTCCGAGAACGTACTCTCCTTTAAACTTCCCGAACTCAAGCTTAAAATCTACCAGAGTTATCCCTTTTTTTTCCAAATATTCAAAAAGAATTTTGTTTACTTTTTTTGTTATCTCCTTAAGTTTCTCGGGATCTTCTCCAAAGAATCTTATATGATCTTCAGAGATCATTGGGTCATGAAGTTCGTCATTTTTGTAAAAAAACTCCACTATGCCGTTTAGTTTCGTTCCTTTTTCTATGGGAATTCTCTTCAGTATACTGCCTGCAGCTATATTTCTGCATACAACTTCTACAGGCATCATTTTCAACTTTTTTACCGCTATTTTATCTTCCCCGAGATCTTTTAGAAAATGAGTCTTTACCCCATTTTCTTCCAAGATCTTGAAAAGTTTCACAGAAATTTCCTTGTTATAAAATCCTTTATTTTCAAAACTGGTCTTCTTAATACCATCAAAAGCAGTCATGTCATTCTTGAATTCAACAATGTATCTATCCCCATTCTCATAGATGATTTTGGTCTTGCCCTCACCTATCTTTCTCATATTTATGTCTATTCTTTTTACTTTAAAAAGCTTTTTGAACATGAATTTGTGTAAAAAATGGAGGGGGGTTCTACGGGGAATATCCCTGTTTTTTAAGAAATTGTCGGACGGATAATTGGGAAGATTGCAAATGGGAGAAAGGTTTAAATAAAACAAAGATATAATTATATAGGTATTAAGAATTTGGTTATGATGAAAGGAGAGATGTGAAAAAATGAGAATCAAGAAATTTCAAATCAAAACCTATAGGTCGATTTTAGATTCCGGTGAAGTAATTTTAGATCCAAAGATAACTACACTTATTGGGAAAAATGAGTCTGGCAAAACATACACTCTTAAAGCATTGGAGTCTTTTGAAGATGATCATAAATATGTAAAAGGTGACTTATGTCTCCATTCAGAAATGAAGAAAAAAATAGAATCTGGGGAAATAGAGAAGGGTGATGTAGAAATTGTAACAATTTGGTTTGAAATAGAGCCTAGTGATAAACGTAAATTAAAAGAAATTCATCCAGAACTTGTAAAGGTAAAGACTCTAAGATGTACTAAGTATTTTGATAATTTATATCTTGTTGAAAGTCCTGAAGTTTCTTTAGATGATTTAAAAATTGATAAAAAAAGTGAAATAAAGGAAGAATTCTTGGATATTAAAAAATCAGCAACTTCATTTAAAGGAAAATTAGATAAGCACTCCAAACGTCATGCTCCATTTAGTAATTCGAAGATTCAGTATAATGAAATAATTGATGAGATCATTTCCTTTGATCCGGAAACTAATCCTGATTTAGACAATGTTTTCAGTAATTTCTATAACAAGCTGAGAAATCTACCCGACCGTGATGATCCAATACAAAATGATATAGAAGATTTTATTAAGGAAATAGAACATCTTAAAAATAGTATTAAAGAAATTCTAGTAAAAGAAGAGGGTGTAGAAGATTATGTATTGGGCATTTTGCTGAATTTTATGTATTTCGCAGATATCGAAAAGTTAGAAGACGCTGTGACGATAACAGACTTTCTTGCCAATAAAGAAAAACATAAGACTCTTTCTAATTTGATTGAATTATCTGGTTTGGATGTGGAACATGTCAAAGATGCTGAGACCTATGAAATGCTTTCTGATTTACTATCTGCGTCTACAACTATAACAGGATTGGTAAATCAGTCTTGGAAACAAGAAAAGGTGAACGTAAATATAAGAATTGTGAGAGACAAAATAGTAATCTCAATTTTCGACAATGTAATAAAGAAGGAACATCCGCCTAGCATAAGGAGTCAAGGCTTTCAATGGTTTCTATCCTTTTATATAAATTTCATGGCCGGTTCTAAAAGGGAACTCAAAAATACAATAATCCTTCTTGATGACCCTGGGGTATATTTACATCCCTCAGGGCAAAAGGATCTTCTTGATACATTGGAGAAAATCTCAGAGTCAAACCAGATTATTTTTAGTACCCACTCTCCCTTTATGATTGACCGAGAGAAATTAGAGAGAATTAGGATAGTTTCTAAAAAAGAAGGAGATGGGACATTAATAGAAGAAAAATTCTATAAATCAGATGATGATGCCCTTCAGCCAATCAGAGCTTCAATAGGTATGACTATAGGCGATTCTCTCTTTACTACAAAGAGAAATTTATTAGTAGAAGGCTATTCAGACGAGCTTATACTGGAGTCAATGTCCAGATTGTGTTCCAAAAAGAAAGAAAACTATATAGACATACATGAAGTTTCAATTCTCCCTGCCAATGGAGCGAACAAGATGTCATACTTCGTAACACTCCTTACAAAAGAAAATCTAAAATTTCTCGCTCTTTTAGACTACGACTCAGAAGGAAGAAAAGCTGCTAAAGAACTAAAGGAAAAATTTAACATAAATGAAAAAAATATACTAACTCTCGATACGTTAGTAGAGAAAGGCAATGACTTAGAGATTGAAGATTTAATAGATATTGACTTTTACCTTGAAGCCCTAAATCTTGCTTATAAAGATATCTTTCAGGAAAAGTTAGGTAAAGATAATATCGGTAAGGGTGATCTTCAAGAACTCTCATTTAAAGGAGTTAAAAAATTTTTTAGAGAAAAAAAGATAGGAACTTCTAAAAAGATTGACAAAATTAAGGTAGCAAAGAAAATTTATGATCTTTTAGCTGAAGATAAAGTTCCTAAACAACAAACAATTTCTAAATTTTCAGAATTGTTCAAAATAATTAATGAGAGAGTATAATCTCATGAGACTCATAGAAAATTCAAGTAATGATATAACTATCTCTATCAAAACCCCATCATCCCTACAATAAAAAATATATAAAGATAAGAAAGTATAAATAAGAAAGTATAAAGAAATAAAAAAATTCGCTCAAATGGATGTATACTTATGTTAGACGAAATCTCTGTAATTCCAATTAAATTGGGGGGATGTTAGTGAATACACCAAGATATAGTCTCCAAGAGATTTGGAATAAGATTCCCTCCCTCTATGAGGAAGGCACTATAATTCATTCGTTAACAGGAAGAAAATACCATCACATTATCTGGATTGACGAAACTACGCAACAATATAAGATTAAGTATGAAAGTGGAAACACTAAAAAAATCTCTATAGAAGATCTATATTTCCTTTATAGTGAGCTTTATAAAATTGGTTCACTTACTAATTCCTATATGCAGCAGCATTGTGAACGACTTCTAGACTGGTCGAAGTGGCACGCACCTGGCTCAGCCATGTTTGCTCTTTTACATTTTTTGGATGACAATATACAAGTGCAAAAGGGGGAGTTACATATTAAAACGATGGGTTAGCGTGATCCTTTGTTTAATAATATATTTGCGATCCGCTCCCAACCGCCCCTCCTAACCTGCTGGCATTGATAACCCCCCAAACCACCCAAACTTATTTAAATATATGTGGCAGGATATGTAATGTCATGCGAGTGATATGATAA
>DAOVEQ010000094.1 GCA_030668905.1 Thermococci archaeon | reverse complement strand
AAAAGCTTTTATAGTCCCATTAGAAAGGGAATAGTATGTCATGATAATAACATCGACATGCGCATGGATGAAATGAAAATACCAAAAAGGAAAATATAATGGAGGTGATAAAAAATGAATAAGAAGAGAAAAATATTGGGAATGACGGCTGCGATTGCCGTAATAGTAGGCCTGTTAATGGTGAGCGTTCCTGCTGAAGAAAAAGAAAAAACAGATAATGACTGTGGATGTGGCTGTAACAAGGCACCTGCACAGGATGAGCCGTTGAATTTTAATAAAGTCCTTGAAAAAACTGTAGGCTGGGAAAATGACGTAGAAATGCTGGAAAAAGAAATAAAAGAGAAAAAAGAAGAGCTACTTGAACTGTACAAAAAAACAAAGAAAGGTGTCCAGTGTAAAGAAATTGAAGACCTGGAATTAGATATCGCAAAGCTAGAAGCTGAATACTGGTATAAAAAAGAAGTGCTATTCGAAATTGAAGTGATACAAAAATACACAGAGATGCAGAGAGATGGAACATTGAAAATTGTAAAAGATTCATTGCCTCAAATTAAAGATCTAGACTTTGAAGTTTCTAAAGCGTTAAATTCTATGGAATTCGCTGGTAGAGAAAAAATGGAAAAAAAGTCAGAACTCTATGAAATGCTCTTTGGAGAAAAATATTGGAAAAGAGATTGGAACAATATGGGAAATGCGTATGTGAAAATTCCGGGTCTGAGTATCAATAAAATCGAAAAAATGTATTGGGAAATAGAGGATCTGGATGTTAACCATTGGAACTACAGAAAGGAATATATTGAGCTTCGTACGATTCAAAAAATTAAAGAGGATATTGCCAATGGTAGAACTACGCTGTCAGGATGCTATGGATTTTGGTGTGATCCACCAACAACGCCCTTGGATGACTATGGATATTATAATTTCTACAATTTTCAAAAGGTAAAAGTGTGGGTAGGAATGTATAAAAGTGAGGAGCCTAGTATGGATCCAAACGACTGGAATGGTGAAAAATGTTATACATATTTTACTACGGATATGAATTGGTACTGGACAAGAAGAGCACCTGGCACTAAATCAATACAGGTCAAGTGGTTTTATCTGGCTGATGTCTACGAAGATAGTACAAGACATAATATAATCTGGGAAGGAAACAAAAATTCGTCTAGGGAATGGTACACGTATTACGGCAAATACACGACTACAAATCCAAAATCTGGCAGCTATCAGATTAAGAGATATTTAAATCATCATAGTTGTTGTGGCTGGATAAAGTGTCATTGGTGCAACACACATTGTGGAGGATGTTTCGCTTGCGATCCATCTAGAGCACAATACTTCTCAAGAACCGATACCAAATCTTAAAAATAAATTTTTCTTTTTTATTTTTTCGAGGTGATAAAAAAATGAATAAAAAGAAGCTGGCAATCATCATCGCAATTGGCTTGATAATATTCCCTTTTTTATATTATTTTGCGATAGGAATTATAATAGTACCTGAGAAATCTTTACCAGAGATAGATGAGTTTGAAGTTGGCAAAGCACTGAACGCTATGGAAATGGTGGGAGAAGAGAAGATGAAGAAAAACGATGAGCGTAGGAAGCTACTTGGAGAAATAAGTCGTGGCAAAGATCTCTGGAATAATGCTGAAATGTTGCAACGAGAAATCGATAAACTGGACAACGAACACCAGTACAGAAGAGAGGTGTATCTCCAACTATACGTAATTCACAATCTTTCAAAAAGTAAAATCACTCCTTTTGGTCGTGTTTTTTCATTCATGTGCACGCCTTATGGAGTACCAAGGGGAATATCAGTTGATTACGAATCTGAAATTACTAAACAGAAAAATGAGGTAGAATTATTAAGAGAGAAACTTACAAAAAAAGAACTTGAGTTGAAAGAGCTGTATAAAACGAGAGATAATAGCTTAGTAGGTGAAATTAATAAACTCAGAGACGAGTTAGAGAGATCTGAAATTGCTCGTGATTATGCTTCTAAAAGAGAAGTTCTTTTATATACAGTGTTATTTTACAAACTCAAAAAGGGTGAATCTTTAGAAATACTGCCATCCTGGGAAGAAGACGAGCATTACCTCTCAGATTTTGAAAGAGATCATGTCTGGGTAGGATTATATAATACATCAACTCCTGAGATGTCAAATTTCATTGGAGATTATACTACAGATGTATTCACATCAGATATGAGCCATTACTGGGAAGAAGCTTTAAAAAACAATCTAGAGACAAAATCAATAAGAATAAAATGGATATATATCTCTCAGGGGCATAAGATAGTATGGGAAGAATGTAAAAATGAAACAGAAGAATGGTACACATTTTCCAAATACGATGATGATCCTAATGATGGAAATTACACTGTCGTCAATATGAATCTTCTGAATTATCCAGAGTATCAACAGTATTATGTGGTAGATTTGTAGAGTACGGAAATTATTTCATCGATACAAAGCATGACTAGAGGTAATAACAAAGATGTTCGTATATTGTTCATTAGCGGCTCAAAGACCTCGCTATTCCTTCTCCCAAGAGTCTTTTTAAAGTTCCAAAATCTGCATTTTCTATGTCTCTTAAATTTTTAATACCGTTGTTAAATAGAACTCTGGATCTAACTCTTCCTATATTTTTTATCCTTACGAGGGGTAACAACTCTTCTTTAACACCGTATCTCATTCTCTTCCTGACATTTTCAATATCTCTGTAAGGATGATTGAAAAGTTTTGTTATCTCTGTAAATGAATATAAAAGCCAGTCTCCTGTTTCTCTAATTCTGTAAAAATCTCCA
Organism: Thermococci archaeon; assembly: GCA_030668905.1. GTDB lineage: Archaea > Methanobacteriota_B > Thermococci > Methanofastidiosales > B48-G16 > B48-G16. Next base: position 2,090 of record DAOVEQ010000094.1, on the reverse strand, counting down.
GGATATATCTTGTATTTTTTAAAAATTTCTTCTTCATCCGTTTCTTCCATCCAGTCGTAAAACAGCGAGGCTGTCTTTACTCTCGACAAAAAAAATTCGTATTTATCGGGCTCATACCAGTAATCAGGTATTTCAAGAAGAAACTCTTCTCCTTTTTCTAAGACAATGCTGTCATACTCATCAAACTCGCCTCTTCTCAGGTATAACGATTCAAGATCTGGAGTTGATGTAACGGCATGGAGTATGCCAAAAGGTGTCATCTCATCTTTTAAAGCATTTCTAAATATTATTGCAGTTTTCGGGTCTATGTAAAGATAAGCGACCCGTTTGCCGAATAGTGTTGCAGTGTAATCTTTTATAAGATCGTTCTCTTCCAAAAAATTGATAATCCCCAGTATTCTATCATATATCTTACCAAGATCGTACTGAAAACTGTAAAAACTTCTTTCGAGAAAACTTTTAAGAGTTTCTTCGTTACTGACATAATTGGATGCTATTAATGCTAAAATATGAGTTCTCATTATACTAGGATTTGCAATTTTTGATGTAATCCTCTCAGTTTCTTTGTTGATGTAATCTTCAAAAAGCATGTCTTTCTCTTCTTCATTTTTTGCAATTAAAAGAGCCTCTCCTTCTTTATCATATTTGGGTCTTCCAGCTCTGCCCATCATCTGTTTTATCTCGAGAACAGGTATTCTCTTGTAGCCCAAGTTGCTGTATCTCCTGTAATCTCTTATAATTACTCGCCTTGCGGGTAAATTGACACCTGCTGCCAATGTTGGTGTTGCTGTCAAAATTTTTAGTTTATTCTCTTTAAAATACTTTTCCACCTTTTTTCTGTCTTCTCTTGCTAATCCAGCATGGTGGAACGCTACTCCTTTTCTTGCACAGCTTTCCAGAAGCTTCCCAAAACTTGTATTTGAAAACTTTATATCAATCTCAGAGAAGTTATTTTTTGCAAGTTTCTTTGCCAGAGCTTCAGCAGATCTTCTCGTGTTAACAAATACCAAAAGTTGTCCATTTTCCTTGATAGTTTCGTAGCACAGAGAAGTTATAGGATCTTTTTTGAAATTTACTTCTTTTATGTCATCTTTATGGTATATTTTATCCTTTATACAAACCCCCGTCTTTAATTTTACAGGTCTCCACTCCGAATAGACAAGATCAGCTTTTAACCACTCCGCGATCTCTTGCGCGTTGGATATTGTTGCAGATAAAGCTAATATATGCTTATCTTTTAATTTCGAAAGAGTCATTTCCAGCGTAGGTCCCCTCCTCATAGAGTCAATTAAATGAATCTCGTCTGCAACAACTAGTGTTACGTCATCAAAAAACTTTTTTGAATGCCTTAAAAGTGAGTCGCATTTTTCGCTCGTGGTGATTATGCAGTCGTATCTTGTCAGGTATCTATCATCTGAATCGTAATCCCCTGAAGACAGGACGCAGTCACAAAAATCTGAGAACTCCTCATATTTTTCTTCTGCCAATGCTCTCAACGGAACGATATATATTGCCTTTCCTCCATTTTTTATGTGATTCAGAATGGCAATTAAAGCAACTAAGGTTTTTCCAGAGGCTGTTGGAATGGCAAGAACCATATTTTTTCCTTCTAAAAGACCTTTTCGGATAGCTTCTTTCTGAGGGGGGAAAAGCTCTGTAATACCCTGTTCCTTCAGTTTCTTAACAGCATACTCTGGCAGTAAATCAAGCATAATCTCATTACTCCGGAATCTATAAAAGTCTTCGTTTTATAAGGCAAAGATTTATAAGGGGCAGTGTAATAACTGACATGCTTGAGATATATCTCAGGTATAATAAAATAAGGTGAAAATATGGAAAATAGAAAGTTTGGCGAAAGAAAAATGTACAAGACCGTATGTGCTGACTGTGGTAAGGAATGTGAAGTTCCATTCCAGCCCCAGGAAGGAAGGCCTGTATATTGTAAAGAATGCTATCAGAAACACAGAAGATATTGAGATTTAATCTCTGCTGGTTATAGTTATCAACTGGTCAAAAGATAGTTTTTTAAACGAGAAAGAATTATTTCTTTCTCTTGTCTTTTTATAGAAAATTTTTTAAATACAGGTCTG
>DAOVEQ010000125.1 GCA_030668905.1 Thermococci archaeon | reverse complement strand
ATTGAGAAAATTGGTAAGAAAGAAAACTATCAGATACAGGAGTACATAAAAGGAGTAGCAATGTATTTCCATTTTTTTTATTCACCATTAGAAAAAGACAACGTTCTTATGAGCATTGACAAAAGGTACGAAAGCAATGTGGATTTTTTGGGGAGGATGCCCAAAGGATTTGAGATAGAACCCAGCTATGTAGTAGTCGGAAACTTTCCTATTGTTATAAGGGAATCTCTTTTAGAAAAAGTATTCGATATAGGAGACAAAGTCATGAAACAATCAGAAAAGATACATGAAAAAGGATTGATCGGGCCTTACTGTCTGGAGACTATAATCACAGACGAGCCGGAGATAATCACATTCGAGATATCAGCGAGAATAGTTGCAGGTACGAATCCATTCATTCCATACACGCCATACTCTTATATAAAATACGGAAAGAAAATGAGCATGGGGAAAAGAATAGCTGTTGAAATAAAAAATGCGATAAAAGAAGAGAGATTAGAAGACGTTGTTACATAAAGTTAAAACTTCATCCAATATAAAATCTCTATTTTCCTCTGTTACTATAAAAACTCTGTAATCTTCCATATTTTCCAAAACATCTTTCAATATGTCCTTTCTCACGATCACTATGGAATTATTTTTCAAATATTTAAAAATATCCAGAAATCCTCTCATCTCTAAGTACCCTATCTCGTCGTATACCAGGATTTCTCCTCCTCTTTCCAGAGCTTTCTCCACAAAGTTTATAGCATCCGGATCGAAATAATACCCTCTCAACTTGAATCCTATCTTATTTTTTGAAGCGAGAACTTTTTTTTCCTTTGTTTTGAGATCTTCAACTAAAAATCCATCTTCAAAGGACTCGCTTATAATTCCAAAAATATCTTTTTCAAGATTTTTTATTATTTTTTTTAATAGAGTTGTTTTGCCCGTATGAATATTTCCCGTTATGATTATTATCATAGATACCTCCAGTATATAGAAAAAGCTAGAATAATAAATATTGCTGCTGTCATCAGATAATCCTTTTTATCAAAATTGATCTCTCTGTAAAACGTTCTCGTTTTATATATCCCAAAGCATCTCCCTTCCATGGATTGAGTAAAAGAATCAACTCTTTCCAGGGCTGAGTATAAAAGTGGAAAAAAAGTGTATCTGACAAAGTTTAAAATATTCTTTACACCTTCGAGCTCTATTCCTCTGGCTCTTTGAGCTTTTCTGATTATATTCGATTCAAAATCAAATAGAGGGACTAAACGAAACGTAAACACTAGAGTAAAGCCATATCTGTATGGAACTCCTATTTTCATCAACGAGTATGCAAACTCGTTAGGATCGTTCTTTGAAAATAATATACCTGAAAATACGATCCCGAGAAACCTCAAAACCATCCTCAGAGAAAACTCCAATTTTTCGTAGATATCACCTTTTAAAAACACAAAGTTGACTATCAGTATAAAAAACGAGAAAGTAAGTATTAATTTCCTTTTTTTAATCTCCGAAAAACCTAAATTTAAATAGAAGATAAATAAAGAAAGAAAACATAAAAATGCTATTATAAAAATATTATGAAACAAAAATAATAGAATACAGTATATTATAAGAATTAAGAACTTAGTCACGGGGTTCATATTTTCCCCCCTTCGCTATTTTTATTTTTCCATCTTCAAAAAGGATAGTTCTTGAACAGTAACTTTCAGCTATTTTAAAATCATGGAGCACCATTAAAATAAGATTGTTCTTTTCAAGAAGCATCTCCATAATTTTTTTTACATTCTCATGGTCCTGCCCTATAAAGGGTTCATCTAAAAGGATTATTTTAGGGTCATAGGAAAGAATAGATATTATATTAAGTCTTCTTTTTTCTCCGTAACTGAGCCTGAAAGGGTTTTTATTTTCATATTTTTTAAGATCACTTTTTTTTAAGAGATAATTTATATCTCCCTGTTTTTTAAAATTTTTTAGAGCAAACTCAGCTTCTCTCAGTACAGAAGACTCGAATATCTGGTGATTGGGATTCTGGAAAATGAATCCCACGGCTCTTGCTATTTTTGATGTTTTTTTATTTTTTATCTCATTTCCATTCATGAGAATCTTCCCGGAATAATCTAGATAGTTCATAAGACACATCAAAAATGTGGTTTTTCCAGTTCCATTCTCTCCCATTATCCCTATTACTTCATTTTCGTATGCTTCGAATGTTATGTCTTTTAAAACTTTCCTATTTCCGTAAGAAAATTCAAGGTTTTTTATTTCGAGTATTTTTTTTCCAGTTTTTCTCTGTGTTTTTTTGTACTCCAGAGGTTGTAAAGTTTTGACCAGTTCTAATCTTCCATTTTCCATTAAAGCTATCTTGTTTACGTATTTCATGATATATTCCCATTTATGTTCGATGACAATTACCGCAATATCTGATTTTTTTCTTATCTTTTTTATGACATCGAATATATCAAGTGTTACCTTTGGATCGAGATTACTTGTGGGCTCATCGAATATTATAACCTCTGGCTTCATCGCCAGAATTGATGCTATAGCAATCTTCTGTTTTTCTCCCCCAGATAATGAAAAAGTGTCCCTATCCTCTAAATTCTCTGCCCCTACAATGCTCAGCGCCCATTTTATCCTTCTTTCAATCTCTCTTTTATCAAGGCACATATTTTCTAAAGCAAAACTGAGCTCATCAGTAACATTGAGTGTGCATATTTGATTTTCGGGATCCTGCTGTACTACCCCTATACTCTTTGCAAGATCAAATAATTCATAATCATCTGTGTTTTTTCCTTTAAAAAGGACATTTCCTTTTTTTTTACCCTTTCCTCTTAAAAAACCAGAGATAGCTAAAGCGAGAGTCGATTTCCCACTTCCGCTTTTTCCTGCAATTAATACAAAATCTCCTTCTTTTATCTCTAAATTTACATCCTTCAAAACCCAATCTTTTTCATATCTATAACTGAAATTTTCTATTTTTATCATTCTATCCTGATCTCCACCACGTCCTGAACCCAGTAACTACCATCGAATCCTTTTGCGATCAGTCTCCTCTCTTCTGTTAGAATAATCTCATAGTTCAATTTTCCTAAATCAAAGATCACGGAGTATCCATCGTTTCCTATAACTTCTATCTTATCTCCTTTTGGCACGGATTTTTCTAGTATATCCAAGAGAGGAATACCTTCATACTCCTTTTCTTCCTCATATTTATATTCTCCAGCCATCTCAGTTTTTACTGTTTTTTCAAAGCTTTCGAGATCTTCGTAAGTAAAATCATAGGGATTTTCACAGTTTCCCGATATAGAGATTTTCTCGCCCGTAGTATAGATCTCTGTATAGTAATAGATCCCACCGAATAAAAGTAAAGTAGCAAATCCAATTGTCATCGCTTTTTTTAATCCGTATTTCTTTTCTTTCCCATCTAAAATCTCTAAAACACTGAAGGAGAAATATCCTGCAAATATTATACCAGAAAAAAAAGCTATACATGAGATCAAGAAAAATAAGGTCATTGCGTTATAAGGAGCAAAAAACATCTGGAATATAAGGACATTTGCACCTGTAGCTATTCCTCCCGCCATTATATACGATATAAAATTTCTTTTTCTCAGTAATAAGAACACCAGATCGACTAAAATTCCCTGAGTTCCGCTCAGTACTAATATGAAAACACCTAATTTTCCTCCCGAGAATAACTCTACAAAAGCTTTCAGGATACCTATCATAACTCCTGTGCCTCTTTTTTTTGTAAGTCCATATCCCAAAGTGATCCAGAATATATGCAGTCCTGCTAAAAACTGTCCAGCTCCAAAAGGCACACCTAAAAATCTATTCACCAGATTTCCTAAATATCCTATGTA
>DAOVEQ010000108.1 GCA_030668905.1 Thermococci archaeon | reverse complement strand
ATCGTATCAAATATGTTAATCTGCATAAACACTTCCATCCCATACTTTCTTGCTAATGGGACTTTAATATCATACAAAAACTCTGCATCTTCCAGAGTCATCTCACCATAGGTAACTTCCAGATGAGCTATTTTCCCTACCTTACTCGCCTTTTTAAATGCATCATCCCAATCGTTGAGGTCTGCATTCGTAAATCCATGATGGGGATATACACCAATGCCCCACTCTATATCAGGCTTTTCTACATATACAGGGTTTTTGTCAACACATCCAGATATTAAAATGCTACAAAGTATTAAGCACAATCCAATTTTGATATTCACAGACCCAGCCTCATGAGAGGAAACTCTTTGTCGTCTTTATATATTTTAAATCCATTTTTCAAATAAAATTCTATAGGACCTGACGGATTCTCAGGATTGTTCTTTCTCGCAAATGTTTTGACAGTTTTTATCTTTCTTTTTTCCATTTCATCGGTAATACTTTTAAGAAGGAGAGTTCCCAGTCCCATATTTCTAAATTCTTTTTTAGGAATGAAGAGACATGAGATCAATACTGCATCTTCGCTCGGAGTTATAGAGTAATTTTTCGAGTTGGGAAGAAACTCTGGTGGTGCGTACTGTGCATACCCAACACATTTTCCGTCGACATAGATCAATTTGCCGCAGTTACCAAATCTTTTCTTTGTATTCTTCAACCATTCTAGTTTCATTCTTAGCATGTCTTCTTTTTTCTCTTTCTTACTACACGGAAACTCCCAGTAGATACAGTATTTACAACTAAACCATTCTGGAATATCTTTGAGATTCTTTTCCCCCAGATTAAAAATTTTTATTTTCATACGTTAATCTGTGCAAACTTTCTGTGCTCTATCATCACTACTATAGATTTTTTACTGGATTTGCTTCTGTGTTTTTCTCCTGCTTTTACGATATATCCTTCATTTTGTTTTAATTTTACAGAATAGTCCTCAAATATAACTTCCAAATCTCCTTCAAGTACAAAAAATAGCTTATCTTTGTTGTGCATATGCATGTTTGGATATTCACCTTCTGCTATGTATGCCTTCATTTTGTAATCATCTATCTCTGCAATGTCAACGGGGTCCCAGCTTCCCTTTACTTTCTTTTTTATGTTTTCAAGGGTTATTTTTTCTCTCATGATCTTATATTGTTTTCAGAACTTTTATAATTTTCTCTTGGTTATATTATACCAAAGAGAATTAAAAATAATATTAAGGAAAAAGAGCCCAAAATGTCCATAAAACTGGTTACTAAAGGTATTACAACATTATCCGGATTTAATTTAACTTTGTACGTTATTATAGAGAGGAAAAATGTTAAAAGGTTTACCATCAAAATTAAAAACTCGCCTGCGAGAAGGCTGACTAAAAACAAACTTTTTATGGAAGGAGTAGGCAGGTTTAATAGAGAATTAAGCCCGTATGTCAAAATTCCAATCAGTGAAAATGGAAGAATTCCCACTATATGGGTATTTAGAAATTTTATAATAATCTTTTTAGATGGAGAGAACTTGGATTCTAGAGTTCCAAGATGCAACCATGAGGAAAAGTTTGCGGATAAGATGCCGCCGAGGGCACCACCGTCCTCAAGAAAAGCCGGGATTAATGTGAAAATACCTGCGATCTGTATCAAACTTTCTATTCTAGTGCTCAAAATACTGCCAGATGACGTGCTTAAAATGCCGCAGAAAATAAAAACAGGAATCGATTCTATTAAAATTCGCTTTGTGTGAGGTTTTGAGTAGAGACTTATTAACAAAAAGAGGATTGTCAAAACAATAAAGAAAATAAACAGGACATTTCTGAGCATATGGCCAGATCTCAGGACAAAATTTGCAGAAATAAACAGAAATGGAAGGGTAAAGATATCTCCAAAAAGTGTTATCAATGGGGATGTAAGATTGTCAGGGTTCCAGCCTCTCCTATAGGTCAGAAATGCAGTAAGTACTGTAAGGATTACCATTATAAACCCTGATATTAACCCTGCAAATAAGGATATTAAAGAAAGATCTATGAAACTATAAGGGATATTCAAAATTTTGGCAAAAATACTGGATGTAAATGCTAAAAGAAGGCTCATGAAAAAGCTGAGAGAAAAAGAGGAAAGTATGTTCTGATCCAAAAGTTTTGATCTTTTGAAGTAAGGTTCTATTTGACCCAGATGAAGATAAGACCCCAATCTTGATCCAAATGCTCCAAAAATGTTTCCCCTCATGTCTATGGCTCCGGGAATGAGGATTAAAAGAGAGGGAATTAACGCCAGATTTGAAGAATAAACACCCATGAAATATCCTGTAATTAAATTGCCAAAAGTTGTGAGCAGAAGAGCAAAAGAAGTTTCGTGCAAATCTTTGAAATTAGACTTTAGATAATTTTTAACAATCTTTAAAGGCGAAAATATGATTATTTTTAAAATTAAGACTAACTTTATCTTTACTGCCAAAATCTTTTTTTTCAGGCCTACTTTCAGCATCTGAAACACCGCCTTCAAAACTTGACTGAGTATTATTTTCTTCTGTCATATTTTCTTCATAAAAGAATAAGATTTTTCATATAAAAAAGTATCGAAACTATTTTAGAAAGTTCATTTCGGGGTATGAAGAAACACAAAGAAGTATTAACTCTCTGGGCACAGCGGTGTTACCTCTCTAAATAATAGTATGCCATCGAATGTCTCTTCAGGCGGGATCTCCGAGGGGAAAAGCCTACCGAGCCACGGATCACCTATAGCGATCGTTACCTCTGCGTGGAGATCGATATAGAGCATATTGTACTCTAGATTACTCTCAAATACATCGTCCAGCGTCGTACCATCCGCAAACCGGTCGAGACTTAGATTCATATTGAATTCGTGAACTCCCCTCTCTACGCTCCCGGCAGAAGCTCTCCCGTAATACTGTCCCGAGACCCCCGTGGTGCAGAGCGAATAGATAGATACGCCCTTCTCCACTAGACGCTGGGCCCACGGCTGGGATTCTGTACTGATACCCTTCGATGATTTGCGTGCATGGGATCCCCCATAGAGAGCCAGGAGAGGTGCACCGTCTAATTCTTCTAGAAGGTACTCAATACACCCTGTAGCGAATTCTTCGCGAACATAGAAATTAGGTATCTTTTGCCCGGAAGGATAACGTCGGATAGAGATTCGTACCATTTCTAACTCGTGGAGGAGGGATGCATCATCGGTAGCTGCCTTCAGCGCGTCCACGAACGCGATCTTCTCGGGCTTGGATAGTGCTTCAAACTCATCGAGGGACGGGATGACCATCTGAGGCGAGCCGATCTCTTCCTGGAGACGTGCTAAATGTTTATGAACTACTGACCACGGAAAATCCATATCCACTGCGTGAAGGCGGATCTTCTCATCATCGGGAAGCGTTTCATTGTATGCCTTTACTCCCTCCAAGAAAACGCCGGGGTGATACGATGATACGTCCTCAGAAACCTCACCCAACACGTATGCATTGATTCTTCTTTCTGCTGAGTTGGGACATTCTAATACCACATCCCGCAATCCAATGGCCTTGTGAAGAATCTTCAGATACTCGATAAAGAAAAGATGGACCTCACGTTGGCCATGCCATTCCCCGACCAGATAGATATCGTACCCAGAAGTAGGCAATGGTAAGGCACTGATATCGTTGGTAGCATAAACACCAGGACGTACCTCTATAACATCCTTTGGAGAGGTGCTTATGCACCCCATCAGTACACAAATCGCGATTAACACTCCTATGCAGTTCTTTTTCATGTTATTGTGTTTTCTTACATAGTATTAAAACTTTTGTGTTTTCTTCAGTGTTAAATCTATTAGAGAGAAAACTTTAAATAATTTTAAAAAAAGTAACGGTATGAAAAAATTTGCTCTGTTAATTATTTTAATGATACTGGCCGTAGGATGTATAAGTGAAAAAGAAGAACCGCAGACACCGCCTCTGCCGCCGAACGGGACACCCGCAGTAACTACTCCGCCGCAGACAACTCCTGCGCCCACCACACAGCCCCCCACCACACCCGCTCTCACAACCGCCCCACCGACTGCAGCGCCGTCAACATTAGGAGACATATTTACTCCTGTTTACAAAGATAAAATGTGGTCGACATACATAATCAATAGTGAAGGAGAAGAAACGCAGATGGTATGGAAGATGTTTGATGACGGTGATATATATGTCTTTGAGTACGAATTTGAAATAGAGGGTGTAACATC
>DAOVEQ010000203.1 GCA_030668905.1 Thermococci archaeon | reverse complement strand
GTAGGCGCCGCTATAAACGCTACATCTATATGTACCTCCCCCGCTTCTACCGTTCTGTATCTGTTCCCATGAGATCTGAGTACTCCTGGATAATCCATGAGCCCATAAGAAACAGCCTCTCCTAGAGGACCGTTCATGCTGCCTTCAATCCTGTTTACAACACCTTTTTTTATATGTTCTATAACAGTTTCGTGACAGGGAAATAATGCAGTAGGAAAGAGCCTGAGATTTTTTATTCTAAACTCCGCACATAAATCTACTACTCTATTCAATAATACATCCCCATTTCTGAAAGCATGGTGAAAAGACAGTGTCATTCCATTCTTTACATATTTTTTTATCACATTCTCTAATGTCATGATTTTGTCTTCTCTAGGCCTTATAAACTTTTTTACAGGACCGTATCTGTTTCCTGTGGGAATGTACTTGAAAGCGCCCTTGTAATGTCTTACCTTTCCGTACCCTTTAATTTCATCAGGTATCTCTCTTCCAGCAGCATTTATCATTTATCTCCCTCCATACATGTCTATTATCTTCTGAGCTCTTTTAACAACGGGAAGATCCACCATCCTTCCGTCTACTGCCACAACTCCTTTTGATTTTTTAAAAGCATCTATTATCTTTTTAGCTTTTATGTACTCTTCAGTGGACGGTGTAAAAACTTTATGAATTATTTCAGCCTGTCTTGGATGTATAATCCCTTTTCCGTCATATCCCATGTTTTTTATAAGTTTTGTCTCTTCTTCCAGGCCTTTTTCATCGTTTATATCTGGGAACACGGTATCGAGTGCCTGTTTTTTGCACGCTTTAGCAGCATTGAGAATTCCTGATCTCAGGTAAAAAAGGGATTCATAGTTTCTCTGGCCACCGAGATCTGCGAGATAGTCCTCTGCTCCAAACGTTAAAGCAATCGCTCTTTTATACGATGCAATCTCAAAAGCGTTTTCGAGCCCTAACGCTGTTTCTATTATGGGAATGATCTTAATTTTCTTATCTTTTTTATACTCTGACTCATATTTGTCAATGATTTTAATAATTTCTTCTAATTCTTCTCCTGTCTCCACCTTCGGAATCAGGATAGTATCTACGTTCGTTTTTAATATTTCTTTTAAATCTTCTTTTCCGAGAGGAATAGGATTGATTCTCACCATAGTCTCCTGCTTATATTTTAATGTATGGAGCGCATTTCTAACGAGAATTCTTGCATCTATTTTGTTATCCATGCTAACCGAATCTTCCAGATCTAAAATTACGCAATCGCAGTCAAATATACTTCCATCAAAAACCAACTTTGGATTATTTCCGGGAAGATAAAGTCTTGTTCTCCTAAGTTTTGTTTCTCTTTCTTTTCCTTTATCGATAGAATCATTCTCTATTTCTGCACCAGCTTTTAATAACGAAGATTCTATTCTTGCAGAGATTACGAAATCGTATGCACCTTTATCACTCACTTTTATAATACCATTTTTTATTCCAAATTTCTTCAATGTCTTTTCTACACTCTTTCTTATGGCTTTTCCATAAAGTTTCTGAACTTTACTCTGTATATCGATCTTTAATTCCTTAGAATCAAGGTTAACTTCAACATAACAATCCCCTTTTTCTTCACTTCCTGAAACTCCTATTTTGTCCATTTAAAACTCCTCCA
>DAOVEQ010000197.1 GCA_030668905.1 Thermococci archaeon | reverse complement strand
AATAAAATAGGACCCCTAAATTTGATCTATAAAACATAAAAACCTAAAGATTATATACTCATCTTCCAAATAAGATCAATGTACGGACATAGAATCGGACTTATAGTTCCCTCATCCAATACTACAATGGAGGTGGAGTTGTACAGGGTTCTGCCCGAGGGTATTTCTTTTCATACTTCGCGAATGCCTTTAACAGGGGTAACTGAAGGGGAGTTAATAAAGATGAACACTCTGGCTGTTGGGAGCGCCAAACTCTTAAAAGACGCAAAAGTTGATTTGATTCTCTACGGATGTACAAGCGGCAGTTTTATTGGGGGAATCGCTTTTGAAAATGAAATAGACATTCCTGTAATCACTACAAGCTCAGCTGTTATCGAAGCTTTAAAAGTTTTAGATACTCGGCAGATTATAGTTGTTACTCCTTATACTGACGAAATAAATCAAAAAGAAAGAGAATTTTTAGAGGATAAAGGGATAGAAGTTCTTAAGGTTAAAGGAATGGGTTTCGTTGATAATACGAAAATAGGGAAACTCGAATCTCACGAAGCCTATAAAATGGCAGAAGCGATATATACAAAGGAAGCTGATGCAATCTTTATCAGCTGTACCAATCTAAGAACCTTCGAGATAATTGAACCTTTGGAAAAAGAGCTTGAAACTCCTGTAGTTACAAGTAATCAAGCTTCTTTATGGACGGCTCTAAGAAAGCTCAATATAGGAGAAAAGATTCCTAGACTTGGAAAACTTTTGACAGAGTATTAAGCCGAGGGAGGGCATAAGTAGGCAGAATTCACTTCCTTTTTTACTATAGTCTTCTTAGAATAGAGATAAAACAAAAATACTTCTTATCTATACTCTAATAGGTGTATAGTCTTTATAAATGTTTAGGTTGATCACATTTCTACTCCCTCTATATCAAAATAATTGATAGATTTGAAGATGGCAAATCCCTTCCCCGCACTATTTTGACGTCAAAAATCTATAAAAAAACTTATGAACATAAATACTCATATTCTTTGATATCTGGAGACTGTCCCTTCCACGCATTCTGTAATCCATGACAACGAATAATATCAGTGATATGTACTCTAACTAAAATATGTGGGACGATAATAATACATTACTAGTACGGAACAGTAGCTGCTCCATCTGGGACAAGCAGAGTATCTCCTTCCAAGTTTTCCATCTCCTTAAATGTAAAGGGCTTTATGTGGCCTTTTTTAAGAAGATCTTTATCTATCTCTGTAATTGCATAGAGGTCAAATTTTTGCATTCCCTCCAGAATTTTTGCTGTTTTATGCCATCCTAATTTATAGTCTTTTCTGATTTTCTCGAAAACCTCTTCAGGTGTGCCACTTATCAGGAGATCGTAATAATAAGAGGGGTATCCTACTCCGTCTTTGCACTGGGAAACTAGAATTAAATTGCCGTTCTCTTTTACTACCCTTCTCACATTTTCTATGGCTTTATGGGACTGATCGAGGTTTAGATCCATGGGACTTTTTGCAACTGTAATGACATTATCATATAACTTATTTATTTTAATGGTAAAGATCTTTTTTGCAGTTTCTGCCGCATCATAAAATGATTTTATTATATCACCGTAGTGTATAGTGGCAATCTTACCTTCCTTATCCAGCACGAGATTCATGCAGAAAACATCTTTTTTTTCTAATACCATCTTACAGATCTCCATCATCTCTTCATGCACAGGATTGCCTTCAAGTTTCAACACCTGCGCACTTTCATCCAAAGCA
>DAOVEQ010000062.1 GCA_030668905.1 Thermococci archaeon | reverse complement strand
AGAGCTGGAGGCACGCATTTGTTCATTGTTTACAAATACGCAGAAGATTATGGGATAGACGTTAAAGATGAAAAGGATTTTGAAAAAGCTTACGATATTGTCATAGAACTTTGTAGGGAAGTAAACGAAAAGACTGATCTTAAAGCTTACTGTATTGTTGGCATACATCCCGCGGAGATTGTGGAGCTTTATAAAAAATTTGGAGATGGGAAAACATGGGGTCTCTGTACAAAAACGTTTGATATTATCGCTAAGAAATATGAAGAAAAAGAGATAATGGGGATAGGTGAGATAGGAAGACCTCATTTTCCTGTTTCTAATGAAATTTTGGAGTTCTGTCAAAAGGTAATGAATGAAGGTTTAGAATTAAGCAAAGATCTTGATTGTGCGATTCAGTTGCATCTTGAGTCTTTTGAAAATGAAGAGAAGTTCTATGAACTGGAGAAAACAGTGAAAAAATATGGAAGAAAAGAGAGGGTGATAAAACACTTTGCACCTCCAAATGTAAAGATTTTTGGGGAGATAGGGATAATGCCTTCTATAATAGCTTCTGAAAAGAATATAAAAGAAGCTATAAAGGGAGGTAACAGATTTTTGATGGAAACAGATTATATAGACGATCTCACGAGACCCGGGGCCGTTATGGGACCAAAAACAGTACCAAGAACAACTTTAAAACTTCTTAACTCGCGCATACTCAGTGAAGATGATATCTACAAAATTCACAAAGAGAATATCGAAAAACTTTACAAGATCACTCTGGAACAAGATCGTAACATTTATTAAGAAGTAATGGATGAGGATTAATAAGTAATACTTTAAAACTGCTCTGGAGGGCTTAAGATCGAAACAGATGACCTGAGAACAATAGAGAAAGAGGCACTTAAGGGAGTAGATCTCAAAGAGGTACTGAAGGCAGCCGGTATCTCAAAAAAAGCACTAGATAAAGCTAAAAGTTTAAAGAGAACTAGAGATTTGAAAAGATATATCTCTGAGTTTAGAGAAAAAGCAAAAATTTTTAAAGAAGAGGTCAAAAGATACGAAGAAACTGGTAAGAGTATAAAGGGCAAAGAATCTAAGGATAGGTTGAAGAAAGCTGAACTTTTAAGAATTACCTTAAAGGGTAGAAAGATCAAAAAGAGATTCTTGAAAGATAAACTGGAAAGTTTGAGGGAAGAGGAAGCTAAACTTGAAAAAGAAGCTAAAACATTGAACCTAAAGTTTAAAAAAGAGCTTAAGGATATAAAGATCGAATGATAGAATCTGTAAATGTGACTAAAAAGTTTGGGGATCTTATAGCTCTCAATGATCTAAGTTTAAAGATAAATAAAAATGAAATTTTTGGCATTGTTGGACCAAACGGCGCAGGGAAAACTACTTTTATAAGAATTGTTTGTGGTATACTCAGTCCTACATCCGGAACTGTTTATATTGACAATATAGATATCAAAAAAGATGCCGTTGATTTAAAAAGGAGGATAGGTTATCTTCCAGAAGAACCGAACCTCTACATGAGACCTACAGCTTACGAGCTTGTAAAGTATTTTGCAGATCTCTATGGAGTACCAAAAGATCTTTTTAAAGAAAGAGCCGAAGAACTTTTTAGACTTGTAGGATTATATGATAGGCGCAAGTCAAAAGTGGAGTCATTTTCAAAAGGCATGAGGCAGAAACTTGCCTTCGTGAGGGCTTTAATCCATGATCCAGATATACTCATATTCGACGAGCCAACAATGGGTCTTGATCCAGCAACGTCCAAGAACATCCGGGACTTTATCCTGGAATACAGCAAAGATAAGACTGTTGTAGTTTGTACGCATTATATGGAAGAAGCTGATTACCTCTGCGATATGATAGGAGTACTCAACAACGGAAAACTCGTGACTTCCGGAACGCCAGGAGAGTTAAAAACTCTTATTAAAAAGGAAAATATATTTGAGATAGAAGTCGAAAATCTCGAGAAAGTCATTGAAAATTTGAAAGACATTAAAATAATAAAGTCCAAAGGAAATAAGATCATCGTTTCTTGTACATATAAAGAATTAGGAGAGTTACTCGAGAGTTCTGGAGGTATAATAGGCATACACTCGAAAATACCAACTTTAGAAGATGTCTTTATAGAACTTACCAAGTGATAAAATGATGAAAAAGATAATAAAATGGGAGTTAAAGAGAATATTCTCTTCAAAAAAGTTTACAGCCGCATTTATACTCCAGTTTTTTCTGATAGTTCTGATCATACCTATGTTTACAGTTTATCTGGAGACACTTCAGAGCGGTAAGTTTTTCTCGACAACTCCAGGAATGAACGAGTTTATACCTATAGGAATGAATAGAAAATGCAAACTCTCTGAAATAATAGAGGAGTATGATCAATTTAGTTTAACGATTCTGGAAAAAAATGGTGGCATGAAAATGCTGCAAAAGGGCAACATAGTTGCGTATATACTTGTTGACGATGATTTCGACCAGAAAATGCTTAAACTGGAAAATATCACTCTCCTGATCTATTACAATAACTCTGATAAGAGTTATGTTGCAAAATCTTATCTGGATTCTATTGTCAATGGTTTTTCAGATGGTTTAAGGAGAGCTAGAATGAGAGAATATGATATACCCTCCATCCTCATAGAAAAAAAAGATAGAACGGATTTTGTTGCAGAAACAGAGAAACCTAAGACTGTGGAGGAAAAGAAAGAGACTGTACCGAAAGAGACTACCCCCATAGAAAAAGAGATGGTAGATATAAAGAGGCTAAAGTTCTCTTTAAACAGGGAGTATATACTACTTCTGGTAATGCTTCTGCCTCTTTTCATGTCCGGAGGATTATTAACGGATTCTATTGTTTCCGAAAAGGAAAAGAAAACAGGAGAGATGCTTTTGGTACTTCCAACTAAAAGAAGAAATATTATTCTCGGGAAGATGCTCGCCATATTTTTGATTACAGTAGTGCAGATAATTTTATGGATATTTATCCTTTATGGAGTCGGAAAGATTAGTAACATTTATACGATCTTTCCTTTAATACTTGCTGCTTTTTTAGTGATAAATCTCAGCCTTCTTATCTCTGTTTACTCTCAGAACTACAAGGAATCTGCACTTTTAGTCACTGTTATTTATATCCTCGTTTTTGCATTTATGTTTGGAACGTCCATACTCTATATATCTGAGTTGAAGACGTTGTCTCTTCTTTCGCCTCTGTCTATGGTTATAGGTCTGGAAGAAGGAAGTTTGACTACTTTGGATACTATTTACGGAGTTTTACCGGCTCTTTCTTTTTCTTTTATATCTCTAGCATTGTCGGTATATCTTTTCAGCAAAGATTCATTTTATTTTGGACCAAGACCAAAATTGCTGGATTTGATACCAGATATATTTTCAAAGATAGGAAAAGGCAATTTTGCATCCTTCTTCCTGGGATGTCTCAGTGTTTTTGGAGCAATAATAGTTGAGATTGCTGTTGGGGTCTTAATGTATTTCTTTCTGAACTTGGATGTAGGATTTGTTATATTTTTACTATCTATAGTTTTCATTGAGGAATATCTTAAATATTTAGCTATGTTGCCAAATAAAAGTAAATTCTCTGGCGTATTCGTAGGATTTGGCTTCGGATTTTTTGAAAATCTTCTCTCAGGATTTGTACTTTTTACAATGTTCTTTCCCGTGGAAATGATTCTTTTCAGAATAATTCCTCTTCTCATACATATGAGTTCCTCCGGTATTTTAGGATATTTCAGGTACAAAAAAAAGACAAAATTAGGCTTTATCATTGCATTTATAATCCATTTGGCCTATAACACAATTATACTGGTGAGTATATGAAGATAATGGCTTTGGCTTATAAAGAATTGAAAGATATCCTCTCAGAAAAGATATACATATTCGGCTTTTTACTCCAACTCTTTATAGTCATGGGTATTGTTCTTATAGGTTTTTCGTATAGCTATATTGCACAGATAGAGAATAAGACGAGTGTAGCCACAAACGATACTGAATTCGCAAAGTTTTTGGCGCAAGATGAGGAGATCCTCTGTTTCTATAGTAAAAATTTCTTTGGTGATGCGTACGTACAGAATATAGAAAATGTTTTTTATGTTTATACAGAAGATGAGGATCTTTTTGATACTCTAAAAACAAAGATTGAAGAATATTATTTCAGATATGAGGGCCCTTTAAGAAGCCCTATCTTAAAGGTAGATTTCATAAAAGAAAGGAGAGTTGTACCGGAGTTTATAGAGGTCATGTACAGTCTTTTGGTGCCTATAGTACTTCTTTTACCAGTATTTCTGTCCATGAACATGCTTTCAGATTCCATTGTTGGCGAAAAAGAAAGAAAGACATTTGAGATTCTTTTAGCCTCACCTTTGACGAGATTTGAGATAATACTCGGAAAACTTGCCCCAGTAATACTCTTAGGTTTTTTTCAGGTTAGTCTCTGGCTCTTCGTTATAAGCAGAAAGAATGTGTATATAAAAAATATATTTGCATTGTATATATTCCTTTTAATCTTGATGATATTATTTTTCTCAGTGTCCGTGATATTCTCTATGCTTTCTTCGAACATAAGGGAAGCAAACATATATCTAACACTTTTTATGATGTTCCTATCTTTTTTAATGTTCATTCCATTACCTTCCTTAGGGTTTTTTAGCAACGTGATTAAATACTCTCCCGTAGTAGGCATTGTCAAGATTACAACAAATGTGCTTGATATATCCATACTCAAATATTTCATTATTTATCTTGTATCAGCTATGATAGCGATCTTTATTGCGAAAAATGTATTAGAAAAAGATGAAAGTCTAAGACTGTGATTATATGAGAAGATATGTAGATCTCCCTCTCCATGGTGGAAAGGCTCCCTATTGGCTTGTGAAGAGGATGAAAGGGTTAGCTGCAGAGATATTTAAAATAATGATCAACGATTTCGGCACCGAAGAGAGCTTAAGAAGAATAGCAGATCCCTACTGGTTTCAGGCTTTATCATGCGTTCTCGGATTCGACTGGCACTCGTCAGGCACTACAACAGTAGTTTGCGGCGTTCTCAATGATGTTTTTTCTTCGGAACTTGGAATCCAGGGAGCCGGGGGCAAAGGCAGGGGAAGAAAGACTTTAAAGGAAATAGAAACAAAATCTGATTCCTTTGGATTGTCAGGAGAAAAAGCAGAGACTCTTAAGTATGCAAGTAGAATGACAGCAAAAGTAGATTCTTCGTGCATTCAGGATTTTTACTCCATATACCATCATGCCATATACTTTGACGAAAAAGGAAGATGGTGCGTTGTGCAACAGGGCATGAATCCCAAGAGAGGATACGCAAGAAGGTATCAGTGGTACTGTACATCCAATTTTGTTGACGATCCCGAAAACAAAGTATCAGGTATAAAAGAAAAAGACGTTCTCAATCTCGTTGACAAGGACAGTGAAAAAGTGAGGAAAACGAACCTTGACTTAGTTAAAACAGACATAAACAAGATAAAATCAGAGATCGAAAGATTATCCGTGCCAAAAAACCAGGAGACTCTGGACATATGGACAGGGGAAAAAAGAGAGAGATACAACTCAATGCCCCTCTACATTCTGCCAAAAAAGGTGAATTGGAATGCTTTAAAAAAAGCGTATGAGCACGACCCAAAAAGCTTTGAGGAGCTTCTCTCGTTGGAAGGAATAGGAGGTGCGACATTGAGAGGATTGACATTAGTTTCCGATCTCATCTATGGTGAAGAGCCTTCATGGAAAGACCCTGTAAAGTACAGTTTTGCATATGGAGGAAAAGATGGAGTGCCCTATCCTGTTAATAGAGAAGCTATGGACAAATCGATAAATTTTCTCCACGATATTGTTGGGAATATAGAGAACAAGGAGAAAAAGAAAGCTCTTAAGAGATTGAAGGAGTTCAGTGTTCTGAGGAAGTAGATTCTCTATACTGACATAAAAATATGATATCAGCTAAAATGTTCTGTATTTTTTCTTCAATGCCCTTTGATAATATCTCTCGGGGATTTAAATGCTTTCTCAGGAACAGTTTCAACTTCTTTCTCAAAAATGACTTTTTGTTTCACCACCGAAAATTTATAAGATTTATGACCTATGTCATCTGCGTTTACCTCTACTGTATTGTTGTAATTGAATTTTACTGAACAATCGAATAAATACCTCATTCTCTCTATTATATGACGAGTTTCATATGTTTCTGTTAAAGATAATGCAGTTTTTATGTTCATTTTTGTAATTTCTTTCAAATATTTTTCAAAAAATATAAAAAAATTGGTGGTGAAAGATAGATGTGTCATAGAATCAAAAATTATCAAGTCTATATCCTTCAATTTTAAACCCGCATGAAGGATTTCTAAAGGCAAAAAGAATAGCTCACCTCTTTCAGGCACTTCAATCAAGAATAGACTCGAATATTTGCTTACATCTCTTTTAAGCAACATTCCCGTTTTTTTAATTTTATACACATTTTTAGAGATAAAAACGCATTTTTTACCAGTCCTTATAGAGTTCAGAACCAACTGATG
>DAOVEQ010000103.1 GCA_030668905.1 Thermococci archaeon | reverse complement strand
CATTTTATAAACTCATCAAAACCTTTAAATTTTCCCTTTTCAGCAGATTTAAACCTCTTTTCTTTATGGCAATGATAGCGAATATTCCATTTATTTTTGCTTCGCTTCTCTTTACAAAATTTATCAATGCCCTCTGGGTTTCGCCGCTTCTTATGACATCGTCCACGATCAAGACATTCTCCCCCCTCTGAATCGAGTTTTTTGGAAGGTACAATGACATTACGTTGCCTGAAAACGAAGGGATATAAGACTCTTCAAGTAATTCCTTTACGCCTACCTCTTTTTTCTGTTTTGCATAAACCATATCAACATTAAATATATCAGCTACTTTGCTTGCCAACGGTATCCCATCGGTGGCAGAGGTAAAGATCTTGTCCACATTATCAAAAAGTGTTTTGGAGTATTCTGCAATCCTTCTCAGGAGAAAGGTATCGTAAAGGATCTTCGTATTGTCAAAATACTCTCCGTCAAAGATAATATTCTGTTTAATTTCCTCTTCGAGATTAAATTCTTCATTATACGCTCTTAAAAAAATCTCTGTTTTTTTATTTCCTGGAAGGATTTTTCCAGATATATATCTATTTAGAACTGTTATAGGAAGCCCGAAAATCTCCGAGAGTTCTCTGTACGTGTGTTTTGTTTTCAAGTATCTCAGATACTCAACAGCCCGCAGCTTTTTTTCAAGGTTCTGCATAAGGTTTTTACAGGAGCTTTGTTTATAAATTTTTGTGTATAAATCTCCCATTTTCTTATTTTTTACACATTTTTTTGTTCTAACTCTGTATTTCTTACAAGCCACAAGGAAAGCAGAAACCAGTTGGAGGGATCTTCATCTCTATTTTTCAAGATATAATCAAAAGTGAGCTTTAATTTTTCTTCATCAACTTTTATTCCGAGATTTATTAAAAGAGACTCTGCTAAAAGGAAAGAATGTTCACCATAATAATAAGTGTACTCAGACGATGCCGCGTAGTCTCTTTCATTTGTTTCTTCATATCTTTTATAATCAAATCTTAAATCTTCAGATGTCTCAACTCTTCCTTCAGATAGAGCTGTGTTGTAATTTTCTTCATATGCCAGAATATCGTAAACGCTGCTACCATTCCACATATTCAAAAACCAATTTTCGGCCTCTAAAAGACTTTCCAGATATCTTTCGTCACCCAGATTCTTATAACACTGCCACATACCAAGCATCGCCATTACAACATACCACGAAGACTGATCTCTTCTCACAGGTATCCGGGTATATCCGTCGTACCATCCTCCATTTTTTAACTGCATACTGTATAATGCGTCTCCCAATTCTCTTGCGTAATCACTATATTTTGTGTCGTAAGGAGCCAGAGCTCCAAGTCCCAGAGCCATGATCCCGAGATCATTCGGGCTCGTCCAGTAATAACATTCTAAACTGCTCTTCGGATCTCCTTCATGCCTGGCATTTTTTGATATCTCGGTAATTTTTATTTCATTTGTAGCTTTCCATTCTTCTATCTCCGCTATTAAAAAATCGCCGCCCTTTAAAGCAGCTTCTTTATATTTTTCTTCCCCTGTTTTTTCGTATCCATAAATTAAAGAAAAAACGCAGAGACCTGTGGAAAGTTTGGGATTAGTCCCACTTATCTCTCCATTTTCCTTCTGTGTCTCAATAAGTCTATCCAGAATTTCTTCACTTTTTTCTGTATTAAAATCGGCTATAAATATGGATAGATACCCTAACTTAATGATTGACGCATCTTCCAGATCCTTATTTTTTATGTACTCATATTCTTTTAAACTCTGTTTTTCCATTCTTTCTTCTACGGAGAGGAAATAAAATTTGTCCAGAAACAAGATAAGAACAATGAGACATACTATTATAGGAATGAGTTTTTTCTTCATGTAAAAGAATTGCAGGAGTAAATATAAAATTTTTCTCTTGTGCAGAAAGATTTTTATCTAATATACAGAATTCAGTTTTGTGTATCTAATAATTTCCAAAAGAGACCTCAACTGTAAAAAAATTACAAATAACCTTTATTTTTCAGAATCTCTCATCAAAGAAGAAGGCATCTTTTTTAAAACACAAAAAGTAAAAAAAGCAAGAACAAGGATGTTTCCAGCAGGATTTATCATCCTTTCTTACGATCTTGAAGATAAAAAAGTTTTTAAAAAAACTCAAAGAAAAATTTTTAGAAGTCTGGGCGTGAGAGTTCTTCCTTCGATCTACATATTTCCCTATGCAATGCAAGAAACTTTTGAAACTATAGATGAAATTAAGAAATTTCTAGAGAGATTGGGGGTAGTGTATAGAAGCCCTGTTGTGATTCCGATCAATCTGCCCCAGTTGAAGGATATAATCTATGAACATCACAGGAAACTGGCGCAAATGATAATTCTAAAAGCAAAAAAGTACGAAGAAGAAAAAAAGTTTTCCAAGAAAAATTTTTTAGAACTAAGAGCAGACTTAAAAATATTAAAAGAGAGATGTTTGTGGTATACAAAGAGAGGGGTAAATCTAAAGAAGATATATGACAGAACTTATAAAGCTGTTCTTGACTATAAACATATGACAGAAGAAAAAACAGATTTGGGAGAGTTTTTTAAACTCAAACAAAATTTTAAAAGAACTTAAAGTAAAAATCCCAAGAAAATAATTGTCTAAAGCTTTTTAACTATGATCTTCAATTGAATTTCGAAAAAGGGATATATTATTCCTATTTATTCTTAGAAAAACAGTTATATATTGAAAAAATTATATATTTTGGTGATATCCATGGACATGGAATGCCCGATCTGTCTTGAGAAAATTGATATAAAAAATCTAGAAGTAGGAGAGGAAGTAACTTGTCCTGCATGCGGAGCTAAGCTCGAAATTCACAAATATCAGGGTGAGTGGGAGCTCTGGGAGATAGATGAAGATTAAGTTGAGGTGATAAAAATGGGAAAAAAGAAAAAAAAGGGAGAAAAAAAAGAATCCGGGAAAAAGAAGAAAGGAAAATAATTTATCAGGACAGGAATAATTAAACTTTAATTTTATACTATTTTATTTTTATTTTGTACTCCAAATTTAAATGAGGGACGAAAAAGTTTTACTAAAGAAAATAGAACAGAAATAGTAAATACAGTGGTGATGCAGATGAGTATAAAAAAATCTCAGAAAGCTGCTGAGTCTCGAGGAGGGCCTGAAAAGTACATCGTGGAATATGATGAGGAAGAGGAAATAATAGAACTCGCAGCATATAAACTTACAGAAAAATATATTAAAGAGATAAGAGAAGAGCTGAGTAAAACATTTTCAATAGACTATATTTGTGTAGAAGAAGATACCATGAGAATCGTGATAGAAGATGTCGTATATGGTGATCTGGAAAAACTCGAGAAAATGGGATGGAGATGGGGATAAATAGTGATAAGAGGTATTGAAAAACTAGAATAATATACAGATGGTGAGGAGAATAATGAAAAAAGAGAGAAAAGTTGAATGTCCGCACTGTGGTCATGAATTCCATACAAGATCTAAGCTCGTGAAGGTAACATGTCCTTCATGTGGGCGTAAAATTCCTGTCAAAATGAAAAAAGAGATGCAGAAACTCATGAAGAAAAAGGGAAAATAAGTTAGATCCTGCTAATTTTTTATCTACTCTTTAACCTATATTCGACTTTTG
This sequence comes from Thermococci archaeon, assembly GCA_030668905.1. GTDB lineage: Archaea > Methanobacteriota_B > Thermococci > Methanofastidiosales > B48-G16 > B48-G16. Next base: position 892 of record DAOVEQ010000103.1, on the reverse strand, counting down.
TCTATACAACTTTCGATAAATATTTAAAGAAAGAAGTCGTATATTGTATTGAAAAAGAAAAAGAATAAAAATTTCGGCAAATATAACTAGGAGGAATATGTATGGATATACAAAAAATAAGAAGTGCTATGGAAAAATATGGAGTGCCGGGAAGGGATTTGTATGAACTGCCTACTTCTCCCTTGAGTTTTCCGGATGGTGCAAACTATAGAATGGAAATTTCTGGGGTAGAGAGATTATCTACTCTCGAAGCATTGGTAGACGAGATGGAGAAAAGAGACGTGCCTATACATAGACTCATAAGTGTTGTGATGGGGTCTACATATTTAGATGACGAGGAACTGGAAAGTTTTGCTAAGTTGGCCAAAGAGAAAAAGATGGAAGTTATTATAACACCAGGGCCGAGAAGCGGTTGGGATACAGGAAGGCAGATAGCAACACCCGAAGGAGCGCTTTCTGGGGCAAGAATAAGAGGTAGCGACAATCTCTCGTATCTTTTTGCAGATATGATCAGATGTGCAGAGATGGGATTCAGAGGATTCCTCGTTGTAGATGAAGGAGCTCTGTGGCTTCTATCACAAATGAGGAAAGAGGGAGTCATACCAAAAGATACTGTCTTTAAAGTCTCTATATATGCAGGACACGCAAATGCTGCGGGTGCAAAGGTTCTGGAATCCCTGGGGGCGGATACGTTTAATCCTTTAGGTGATTTGTCTCTGCCAATGTTTGCATCGATTAGAAAGGCCGTAAAAATACCTCTGGATATTCATATACTCCTCTCAGAGTCATTTAAAGGATTTAACAGATTCTGGGAAGGACCAGAACTGACAAGAGTCTCATCTCCATGCTACTTTAAAATTGAGCCAGGAACAGCTCTGGCGATTGGATCGGG